>CAMBPW010000149.1 GCA_945869755.1 uncultured Gemella sp. | reverse complement strand
CTTTATCTACATTTCCTACTTCGTAATTTGTTCTATGGTCTTTTACCATAGTATATGGCGTGAAAACATAAGATTTTATTTGTGAGCCCCACCCTATTGATTTTTGTTCTCCACGCAAACCGCTTAATTCTCGTTCTTTTTCTTCTAGTTGGATTTTATACAATCTCGATTTTAATTCTTTTAATGCTGTTTCTTTGTTTATTAGTTGACTTCTTTCTGCTTGTGATTGAACTACTATTCCTGTTGGTATGTGCGTTATTCTTACAGCAGAGTCTGTCGTATTAATATGTTGCCCTCCAGATCCTTGTGCTCTAAATGTGTCGATTTTTAAATCATCATTTGAAATTTCTATATTTATCTCATCGTCGTCAAATTCTGGAATAACATCTACTGAACAAAATGATGTATGTCGTTTTCCTGACGGATCAAAAGGAGAAATTCTAATAAATCTATGTACTCCTTGTTCTCCTTTTAAAAGTCCGTAAGCATACTCTCCTGTTATTTCTAAAGTTACCGACTTTACTCCACATATATCTCCACGTTGATAATTTAAGTAACTATATTTTAATCCTTGTTTTGCAAAAAATCTTTCATACATATTAAGTAAAATTTCTGCACAATCTGTCGCATCACTTCCTCCTGCTCCTGCGTGAATAGAAAATATTGCTACATTATTGTCATAAGGTTCTGATAATAACAATCTAAATGTGAAATTATCAGTTTTAATCTTTAATTCATTATGATTTTCTAACAATTCACTATATAGCTCGCTATCATTTTCAGATTTTAAATAATCAATAACTTCTATATTATGCTCTAATAAAAAAACTAACTCTTCAAATTCGTCTAATTCTTTTTTTAAAAATTTTGATTCTGCTACAATTTTCGTTGCATTTTCACTATCATTCCAAAAATTTGTATCTAACATTAAATTGTCAATTTCAGCAAGTCTTTCTTTTTTTAAATCTAAATTCAAAGATATTTTAAAATATTCTATTTTTTTCTCAATTTCTTCTAATTCTTTTTTTAATTCAAATAATTCCAATTTTTTTCTCCAAAAAATTATATAGTTATATTATTATACATTATTTTGTTTTATTTTAAAATTATAATTTAATTTTGTTTATTTGACCTAAATAATTTTTATCTATATACTAAATAAGTAAATTTTTATTAAGGAGTTTTTTATGCAAAAAAATATTTCGCTGAAAATAGCTATTTTATCAATTTCTATTTTCTTAATGTCACATTTAGCAATTGCACCTGCAATACCAAAACTATTTGAAATTTATAGTAAAACTAATAATGTAGGTCTTGCTTCTGTAGAAAGTTTAGTAACAATTCCTGCACTTATGATTACTATTTTCGTTTTAATAAGTAATTTTATAATTAAATTTTTAGGAAAGAAAAATACTATACTTTTAGGATTAATTTTTATATGTATTTCTGGAATTATTCCATTTTTTGTAACAGATTTTAAAATAGTTCTTATATGTAGATTATTACTTGGTATTGGAATAGGTTTATATAATTCAATATCAATTAGTATTATTAGTGATTACTACGAAGGTAATGAACGTGCAACTATGATAGGTTTGCGTACTGCCTTTTTAAATATCGGGAAAGCACTAACTACTTTTATAGCTGGATATGCTTTACTTTTAGGAGCAAATTACACTTATTTAGTTTATTTATTAGTTGTTCCAGTTTTAATTTTCTTTTATATAAATGTTGACAATAAAAAAGACACGGCTACACCATTAAAATCATATTTTACATTCGATAAAAATGTAGCTATCGTTATGATAATTACATTTTTTGTCGGAATTAGTTATATTGGAGCTACAATAAAAATTCCAACACTATTAATTAAACATTATAATATCTCAACTATTTTTTCTAGTAATTTACTTTCTATATTAGCTTTAAGTGGAATTATTAGTGGATTTATTTTTGGACAATTAGTTAAAAAAATAGATTACAAAGTTATGATTTTTATGATAGTTTTAATGCTATTAGGAAACAGTATATTTATATTTTCAAATAATAATATATTAATGTATGTAGCATCTATTTTTATCGGAGCAAGTTTTGTTGGAATTATGTCATCAATCTTTTTTTACATTTCTAAAAATTATAAAAAAGAACAAATTAATTTTGTTACAAGTATGGCAATTGTAGCTGGAAATATTGGAGTTATTCTTACACCTGTAATTTTAACTAAAATTCCAGAAAAATTAAATTTAGAATTATTTATAACTCCATTTTATATTACATCTGTAATTATGATTATAAATATAGGATTATATTTTTTATTAAATAAAAAATAATTTATTTTCTCTATTAATATATTTAGGTGCGTTTTTACATTTAATATTTTATATAATTTCTTTATTTGCGAGTCATAATTATTAAAGAAAGCGTTGACTATTTTTTATAAAAATGATATAATTTTAATATATTCTGAAACTATTTATTTTGGGAGGATATTATGACTTTAAA
>CAMBPW010000148.1 GCA_945869755.1 uncultured Gemella sp. | reverse complement strand
TTATGAATGTAGAATTAGTATCAGTTGGAACGGAATTATTGTTAGGGGATATAGTAAATACTAACACGGCATATTTATCAAAAGAATTGGCAAATATAGGAATAAATGTCTATAAACATACGACAGTTGGAGATAATAAAGGTAGATTACTTAGAACATTTGATCGTGCATTTAATAGTAGTGATACTATAATTGTTACTGGAGGTCTTGGGCCTACAGATGACGACATAACTAAAGAGTGTGCAGGAGAATATTTCAATCGTGAATTTTACTTAGATGAGTATTCGTGGCGAAAAATACAAAATTACGTTTCAAAATATAATAAAAATAATGTAATTACTTCAAATAATAAAAAACAGGCTATGATACCAGAAGGTGCGATAATTTTAGAAAATTTTTGTGGAACAGCTCCTGGTATTATTTTAGAAGATAATGGAAGAACGATTATTTTAATGCCAGGGCTACCTAGAGAAATGAAAGATATGTTTTTAAAATCTGTAAAACCATATTTAGAAAGTCGCAGTAAACAAAAATTCGTATCTAAATATATAAGATTTTACGGTATCGGAGAATCACTTTTAGAAGACAAAATTAAAAATATATTAATTTCACAAACTAACCCTACAGTGGCACTTTATGCAAAAACTGGAGAAGTATTAATAAGAGTTACTGCGAACGGAGAAAATATAGAAAGTTGTGAAAAATTAATTGACGAAAAGATAGAAGAAATTGAAAATATTGTTGGAGAATACATTTATCTTATAGGAGATGAAACAATTTCTGACAGCCAAAGTGAATTACCGACAGTAGTAGGACGACTACTAATAGAAAATGATTTAACGATATCTATAGCTGAGTCATTAACTGGAGGGTATTTAACTTCATTATTAGTAGAAAATAGTGGTATTTCTAAATCATTGAAAGAAAGTATAGTTACTTATTCTAATGAATCAAAAATAAACAATCTAAGAGTGCAACAAAAAACTATAGAAGATTTTGGTGTTGTAAGTGAACAAGTTGCATACGAAATGGTAGAAGGTCTTGTTGAAAAAACACAAACTGATATTGCAGTTTCTACAACAGGATATGCAGAACAAAATTGTGAAAATAATTTACAAGTAGGGCTAGTTTACATCGGAATATATTATAAAGGAAAAATATTTGTGAAAGAATGTCAATTTAATGGAGATAGAAATAGAATAAGAGATAGAGCTAGTAAAGAATCACTTAATGAAATTAGAAAAATAATTTTACAGGAATATTTATAATTATGATAAGAAAATACAAAAATTGGTTAATATATTTTTTTATAATTACATTTATTTATAACATTTTTCCGTATGTAGCCAAATTAACAGATGATAAAGGGTTGTATGTATTATCTATATTGTTTATAAACCCATTGAGTTGTTTAGTATTATCTATAATTTTTACTATTAAAAATAAAATAAATACGTTGTTCAACTTACTTTTAGTGCTATTATTTATTATTCCTATAAATATTTTTTATAATTCAAGTGCGAATAGTTATATTTTAATCTATTTTGTATCATCATTATGTGGAAATTTAATAGGATATTTAATAAAAAATAGAAATCATAGATAAATTTATCTATGATTTCTATTTTTAAACAATTCTTTACTCGAATTTAAAATTGCAGATCCGATAATTAAAACTGCTCCTATTATTTGAACTGAACCTAATTTTTCATCAAGAAAAATATTTGCAAAAATTAATGCAGAAATAGGATCGATGTATCCTAAAAACGCAATATTAGTAGTTGGCAATTTTGGTAAGCTAGAAAAGTATAAAAGACAAGCAAAACCAGTATGAATAAATCCAACTATTAATGTTAAAATAATACTTTTTTTATCAGGTAATATCAAGCTATCTCCATTTATAATAAAAACATAGCAAATCATAATAATCATTGCAACAAAAATTTGAATAAAAGTTGATGATGAGCCATCAACAACTTTAATTTTTTTGTTGAAAATTACTAAAAAAGCATAAAATAATGCTGATAAAAAACCATAAACAATACCAATATTAGCTTTAATATTGAAAATATCAATGTTAGAAACTAAAGTCATACCTATTATTGAAAGAAGAACGCAAAATAGTTTAAATTTAGTAAGTCTGTCTTTCAAAAAAATAGGTGCTAGAAGTATTACTAATGTAGGTGCAAAATAATACAGTAGTGTAGCTATACTAATAGAAATTTTAGCATATGTTTCAAAAAGAAATGCCCAGGATACACCTAAAGATATTCCGCATAAAATTAGCGTGGTAAAATTCTTTTTTATCCCCATAATATTTAGTTTAATTTTTGTAAAACTAAACAATACAAGAAAAAACAAAGTTGCTATTATAGTTCTGTACATAACTATTTGTGTACTAGGAAGATTAATGTTTTTTACAAAGATGCCTATACTGCCAAAAATTAAAAGTGAAACAATATATTTAACATAATTCATAATAATTCTCCCTAAAAAAGAGCGACAAA
>CAMBPW010000147.1 GCA_945869755.1 uncultured Gemella sp. | reverse complement strand
GAAATCATTATTAATTCTTTTAACAATTTATTATTATTTAAAAATTTCATATAAATCTCCTTTTTACTATTAAACAATTTTATTATAACAATTTAGCAAAACAAAAACAATCTTTAATTTTTTTAGACAATATTAAAATTTTGTATTATAATATATAATATAAAAATTTTTTAGGAGTTATTTTATGAATAAAGAATTTATACCAAACTTAATTACATTAAGTAATGGATTTTTCGGATTTATTTCTATAATTATGTCTGTAAAAGAGCAGTTCACCTATGCAAGTGTCTTTATTATTTTAGCAGTATTAGCCGATAGATATGACGGAATTGTTGCAAGAAAAATGAATATAGTTTCTGAAATAGGAAAACAACTAGATTCAATTTGTGATGTTATAAGTTTTGGTGTTGCTCCAGCACTTTTAATTTATTCAAAAGTTACACATTCAACTTCATTTTTATTATTTAATTTTATAGTTATAATAATTTGTGGAGCTTATGTTTGTTGTGGAGCTTATCGTTTAGCAAGATTTAATGTAATGACATTAACAAACGGTTATTATACCGGAGTACCAATTACAACTTGCGGATTTTTCTTAGCGATACTATCATTTGATTTTTTAAAATTACCAAACTTTGCACTTTTAATATTAACTACAATATTCGCATATTTGATGATTAGTAAAATAAAAATAAAAAAAATATAATTTAAAACAGTAGATTTACGTCTACTGTTTTTATTATTAAATAAATAATATTTTTTTCTTCTATTAATTAATAATTAGTGATATAATTTTAATATTATGAAATTTTAGGAGGTACTTTATGCCAAAAAATAATATTGCAGTTATCGGACTTTCTGTTATGGGAAGTAATCTTGCACTTAACATTGCGGATAACGGATATAAAGTAGCAGTTTATAATCGTACTACTTCTGTAATGGAAGAAATGATTGAAAAATTCCCTCACGAAAATGTTGAAGGGAAAAAAACATTAGAAGAGTTAGTTAATAGTTTAATAAAACCTAGAAAATTTATTATTATGGTTAAAGCTGGTAATGCAGTTGATGCAGTTATCGAACAACTACTACAATATGTAGAAGACGGAGATATAATTATTGACGGAGGAAATTCATTCTTTAAAGACACTCAAAGAAGATATGATTATTTAAAAGAAAAAAATATTCATTTCTTTGGAGTAGGAATTTCTGGTGGAGAAGAAGGAGCAAGACGTGGTCCTGCAATGATGCCAGGAGGAAATGAAGAAGCATACAAAGAAATTCAACCAATTTTAGAAGATATTTCTGCAAAAGTAAATAACATTCCTTGTTGTAGTTACACATCTACTGGCGGTGCTGGTCATTATGTTAAAATGGTACATAACGGAATTGAATATGGTGATATGCAACTTATATCAGAAGCATACACAATTTTAAAACATTTAGGTGGCTTTAATAATGACGAACTTCAAAAAATATTTGAAAAATGGAATAGTGAAGAATTAGAGTCATATTTAATAGAAATTACAGCTAATATTTTCAAAGTTAAAGATGTTGATGGCGATGGATATTTAGTAGATAAAATTTTAGATAAATCTGGACAAAAAGGAACAGGAAAATGGACGACAGAGCAAGCTGTCGATTTAGGAATTGACATTTCTGTAATTTCTAGCTCATTAAATGCACGTTATATGTCTAGCTTTAAAGATGAAAGAATAAATGCAGAAAAAGTTTTCGGACGTAAACCTTTTGAAATAGTAAATGATAGAGAAAATCTTGTTAAAATCGTAAAAGAAAGTTTATTCGTCGCAAAAATAATTTCTTACGCACAAGGATTTAAACTATTACAAGCAGCTGAAAAAGAATATGGATGGACTTTTGATTATGCAAATATCGCAAAAATTTTCCGTGGTGGATGTATTATTCAAGCAAAATTATTACAAAATATAATTGAAGCATATACTAAAAATCCAAAATTAGAAAACTTAATTCTTGATTCATTCTTCAAAGAAACTATAATTAAAAATCAAACGAGTTTAAGAGAAGTTGTAATACTTGCAATTAAAAATTCACTACCTGTTACGTCACTAAGTAACGCACTAACATATCTTGATATTTATACTACTGCAAATAGCGGTGCAAATCTAATTCAAGCACAACGTGATTATTTTGGAGCACATACATTTGAACGAGTAGACAAAGAAGGTTCATTCCATTACGATTGGGTAGGTAACAATGACAAATAAAGCAATAACATTATTCGGTGGTAGTGGCGATTTAACATATAGAAAATTATTACCTGCAATGTACAATCTTTTCGTACTAGGGAAATTAGACAAAAACTTTAAAATTATCGGTTTAGGTCGTCGAAATTACACTACAAAAGATTACATAGAAATAGCTCGTGAATGGATGAAAGAATATTCAAGAAAAAAATATGTCGACAAAACATTTGACGAATTTGCAAAACTAATAACATATTTTAAAATTGATATTTCTAATGAAGATGAATATGAAAGACTACAAAAAT
>CAMBPW010000146.1 GCA_945869755.1 uncultured Gemella sp. | reverse complement strand
TCTCTTTATCATATTCTATTCCATACATAGATAGGTGATTAGTAATAAATTCTACTGTATTTCCTTTAACTTCAAAATTGGCAATATTTGTTAATTGTCCATCTTCTGCTAAATAAAATACAGATTTAACTTTTTTGTTTTCCGATTTAGGTAAAGTTATTTTAATATTTGTATTTACATCTACTTCTTTACCAGTAGTTATATCTATAATTTCTATGTTATAAATTTCAACATCTTTATTTTCTAATGCTTTTTTAAACTTACTTTCTTTTAATAAATCTGCACTACTTAATTTTTCAGATACAAGATCATTATTTGACGTTAAAATATCACTTTCTATTTTAACTTTTGTTTCATTATCTGTTAATTTATTAATTGGAGTAACTTCTTTTCTAGCAATATCCGACTTTATTACTAATTTTGCTTGAGGTTTTGCTCCTGGCATTCCGTCGTTACCCAATTTAACTTCATACATTGATTTTGGATATTTTGTTAATTCTACTAATAATTTTTTATCAAATAATTTTATATTATTTGTAGACTTATCTACTTCTTCAAATTTTGAAATACTATGAACATTTAACTCATCCCCATCTACTCCATCAGCAAATACATCTAAATCTGTTAAATGAGCTAAAGTTCCAAAGATATTCATAGCTTTCAAACTAATTTCTAAATATGTTTTTTCTGGTGCATAAATTAACTTAGCAGTCGGTTCAAAAACTCCCGAAGCCATAGATTTTACATCTTGTCTATCATAATGTTCTATCATATAGTCAACAGTTTGAACTTCATATTTATATGATAAATTATTCAATTCATTTTCTAAGCTAGTTGTTAAATTAGATAGTACATCAATATTATCATCTGCTGAGTTTATAGAATTTATTAACTCTGTTATTTTATTGAATTGTTCATCAGAAATAATATCTTTTAAAATTGAATTAGACGCTAATTCTTTGAATGTTTGTGCTTTTAATTTTATATATTCTGCATTAGCTTTTGAATTATTTACATCATCAATATATTTTTCTATATTCTCAATATGAATAAGTATATTTGGTAATTTTCTTAAATATTTTTTACTAAGTGTATTTTCTACTGCTTTTAATTCATTAGTTAATTTAACTTTTGCACTTGATGTAGGTGCAGTAGCTAAAACTTCATTTGCTTCTGCTACTTTAGCATTTAATTTAGTTACATTTTCTTCTAATAAATCGTTCGTATCTTTTTCTACGAATACATAATATCCACTTTGATTATTAATATTAAAACTATATTTATCTTTCGATACTACAGATGGTACTAATTTTAACTCTCCATCTTTATATAGGTAAACTTGTTTATTTTTACTTTGAGTAAAGCCACTAAGTTCTAATTTTAATAATGGATTTTTATCTTTTTCCCAGCCATTTGTGTACTCAAGGTTATAAACAGCTCTATTTTCATCTACAATAGCTATTTTATTTACATCAAATGATGTTATACCTAATGTATTTAACTTAGTTTTTATTTCATCTTTTAATTCTTGACTAGCTTCTTCTGCTAATATATTTACATTTTCTGTTAATATAGTATTTCCAGAAGATGTAATTTTAGCAGAATAACTATTTCCATTTAAAGAAATATCTCTAACTACTTCATCTGTATAATATTTTGAAAATGGTAAAATTAATGTTTCTGTTTCTGATGATTCACTACCATCTGCACTAAATCCTTTAATTTTTAATGTAACATTCCCACCATTTTTGTCCAATACTTTTTCATCTAATGGATTAACTATTATTCTATATAAACTTGAGTCTAATGTTTTATCTGCGTTTTGTGAACGAAAATCAGCACTAGATGAATTTATTGTCGGCTCTGTTCCATCAAGTGTATATTTTACATATCTTAATTTTGTATTTGTAAAATCTGGTCGTTTAATATTAATATCTACAGAATACTTCCCATCTGCTAATTTAAATTTTGTTCCTTTTTCTGCTGTATAAGGAGAATACAGAACACCATCTTTCTCAAAATCAAAAGGTAGTCTCCCACTACTTGTATCTTTTTCATAAGCACCTAGTTGCGAAACTCTTAAAATTTCTGGTTTATCTACAATTTTATTTTCTACAGTATTAACTGCTTCATTAGACAAACTAATTAATCCGTAAGATACTTGATAAGTACCAGTTATTGCATTTAATTGTCTATTTCCGTAAAAATAAACTTGTTCATTATCATTTAGAGGTATTCTAACTTCAGATATTTGATAATGTGTTCCTTCTTCTACAACTGTTGGTGTTAATTCTATTTTTTCTTCTGCTGTATTGTAATTATACCAAACTCTATTAAAGCCACTATCATATATGTAGTCAGCTCCCCAATTTTGTTTGCTATAATATCTAACTACTAATTCTTTTTTACCATTAGTTTCGACAATTTTTCCATTTTTTTCTAAAGCTAATCTAACGTGTGGTTTAATTATAGCTTCATCTTTTATAGAAAGTTTTACAATTTTCTCATTCACAGTAGTTTCTGCTGT
>CAMBPW010000145.1 GCA_945869755.1 uncultured Gemella sp. | reverse complement strand
GGAACAGAAACACGTGCTGTAGAATTTGCTACAAAAGTTATGTATGGTTATTCAAATCCATTTGATTTACACTATAGATTAAATGGTGAGTATTGGTTGACTGCATTTAATGGGTTTAATGTTTTAGCAGAAAATTTATCTTACTCTACAAATGGAGCAGAGGGGATGATGAGTTTTTGGAAAAGTTCTGCTTCACATAATGCAGCTATGTTAAATCCTTATTATACTTCTGTTTCTATAAAAGTATATTATTATAACGGAGTATATTACGGAGTACAAATATTCAGTTAATAAATTAAAAAAAATAAAAGGATTGATAGTTATCAATCCTTTTATTTTTTTACAATTAAATTTTATTTTTCTACTTTGTTTTTATTAGTTAATGGAATTTTATCTTTTAAAAAGATTTTATTTTTTACACAAGAAATAAAATCCAATGAAGATGAATCATAAGTAATTCCGATATCAAATTCTATATCTTCTGCTATTTCATATAGTTCTAACGGAATATTTTTATTTAAAATTGTTACATCTTCTCTTAGAAAATTATAATCTGTTATATCTCGAGGATGTGGTTTTAGATATACATTGTAATTATCTTTATATTCATCTATTATATTTTTATACATAGATACTAGTTCAGAATCTGTAATTGAATAATCCCAATAAAGTGGTTGTGTAAGTATTAGTATATTTTTCTTATTATTTGTTATAAGCAAATTGTTTCTTTTAACACCGAAAATATCTAATATTATTTCTAATTTATCCTCTTGTATATTTTTAAATAATTGATGTCTTGAAACTTCAATAAATGGTTTATATCTTTCGTCAGTTTTAATTACAGAAATATCATTTACTTCTATTGATTTACAGTACGGACTAGATCCGATTAATGAAACAGGATTAAAATATTGTTTGTACAATTTGTTACGTAAAGGATCTGATTCTATTAAATTAAGGTCATAAAAAATTTTTTTATTGTAAAAATTATAGCCATCTTCTAAAAGGTAATATGAAATTTTATGTTTATTTAAAAAATGTCCTACTTCTCTGTGATCGCTCGAAATAAAAATATTATCAAATGTATTTAAGAAATTTAATTTTTCTTTAGTATCGTGAGAAATTTTAAATTCAATTTTGTCTTCTTCATGCTGATTTAAAATTTCAATAGAATTTAATCCGTACGCTGTAGTGTTATCTATATATATATATATTATGGCTTCTAATATTATTTAAAATATCTGGATAATGATCTAAAATATCAATTGAAAGTAGTGTATCTTTTTTTAAATCCATTTTTATAATAGCTATTAAAATTTGATAAATTGTATGACAAATATATAAATTTTTCAAAGTTGTTACCTCGTAAATATTTTGTGTATTCAAAATTTTTTATAATTTTAAATATCCAAAATCCATTCTGTTAGTCTATCTGCTTCTTTTGGTCCCATACTTTCTTGTTCGTATGTATAAAGTTTAGCATTTGAATTTTTGTATTTATTCAATAAATCATTTACGTAATTCCATGATACAACAATTTGATCCCACTTAGAAAATAACATTCTATCGCCACTAAAACAAGCATCTAATAATCTTTCATAGGCTTCAGGCGTATTTATTCTATTTTCTAAAATACAACTTTGGCAGAAGTCCATAGAAACTTCTTGTAATTCACTATCTGTTCCTGGTTTTTTAGCATTGAATTTTAAATATATTCCTTCTGTAGGTTGTATTTTAATTATTAATAAATTAGCGGGTGCATTATTTTTTGATTTGAATTTAATTATAACTTGACTTTCTCTAGTTGCCATTTTTTTACCAGTTCTTATAAAAAATGGTACTCCACGCCAACGATCGTTATCTATTTCTATTTTCATAGCAACATAAGTTTCAGTTTTTGAATTTTCTGAGATGTTTGGCTCATCTAAGTATCCCTCATATTGTCCAAATATTAAATTATTATTTATATCGTCTACTTTTTTTAGTGAATTTAATAGTTCAAATTGTTCTTTGTGCATTGTGTTGCCTGTAGGTTCTTCCATAGCTACTATTGATAAAACTTGTAAAAGATGGTTTTGAACCATATCTTTCATTGCTCCACTTTTATCGTAGTATCCAGCACGTGTTTCTACTCCAACACTTTCAGCAGCAGTTATTTGAACGCTATCTATAAAATCTTTGTTCCAAATTCCTTTGAATATTGCGTTATTGAATCTTATAGATAAAATATTTTGAATCATCTCTTTTCCTAAATAATGGTCTATATGATATATTTCATCTTGTCCAAAAAATTCTGCTAGTTTGTTATTAAGTTCTGTTGCATTTTCTAAATTTTCGCCAAAAGGTTTTTCGATTATTACTTTTGCGTTGTTTTTACTACAATATTTTTTTAATCCATTTGTAACTGTTAAAAACATTGATGGAGCAACAGCGTAATAATAAATATGTTCTGAAATATTTTGGTCTACATAAAATTTTTGTAGTCTTTCATATTCATCTTCATTAGAAATATCAATTTTAAAATATGT
>CAMBPW010000144.1 GCA_945869755.1 uncultured Gemella sp. | reverse complement strand
ATTTTTGTAGTCTTTCATATTCATCTTCATTAGAAATATCAATTTTAAAATATGTAATTAGTTTTGCGAAGTTGTTAAATGTTTCATCAACATATTTTTTTCGTGAATATTCTTTCATCCACTCTCTTGTAATTTCTATGTAATCTTCAGTAGTATAGTTACGGCGACCTAATCCAATTATTTTAAAATTTTTATCTAATTTTCCTAATACATAAAGATTGTACATTGCAGGCAATAATTTTCTATATGTTAAATCTCCGCTACCACCAAATAGTGTTATTGCTTTATTTGTCATTGTTTCCTACCCAATCATAATGGAATGAACCATCTTTGTCTATTCTTTCAAATGTGTGTGCTCCAAAATAATCACGTTGTGCTTGAATTAAGTTTGCTCCACTATTTGCAGTTGTATAAACATCAAGATATGTTAATGCGTTACTAAATGAAGTAACTGGTAATGAATTTTTAATTGCAAGAATTACAACTTCTCTTAAACTTGCTTGATTTTTAATTATTGTTTCTTTGAAGAATGAATCAAGAATTAAGTTTTCTAATTTTGGATTTTTAGTATATGCTTCAATTATATTTTGTAATAATTTTGCTTGAATAATACATCCGCCACGGAATATTTTTGCTATATTTGCATAGTCAAAAGTCCAACCATATTCTTTTTCTGCTGCTTGTAATAATTTGAATCCTTGTGCGTAAGAAATTATTTTTGCAACGAATAAACTTTCTTTTACGATTTTAATAAGATTTTCTCTATCGTTTACTATTTCAAAAGGTTTACGTCCGAAAACTTTTTCTGCATTAATTCTTTCATCTTTAAAACTAGACATATAGCGAGCGTTTAACGAACTAGAAATGACAGAAATATCAATTCCTAAATCAACAGCTTGTTCTGTTGTCCATTTTCCTGTTCCTTTTTGTCCAGATTTATCTAAAATTTTATCTACTAAATATCCATCGCCATCAACATCTTTAACTTTGAAAATATTAGCTGTAATTTCTATTAAATATGACTCTAATTCTTCACTATTCCATTTTTCAAATATTTTTTGAAGTTCGTCATTATTAAAGCCACCTAAATGTTTTAAAATTGTGTATGCTTCTGATATAAGTTGCATATCACCATATTCAATTCCGTTATGTACCATTTTAACATAATGACCAGCACCGCCAGTAGATGTGTAACTACAACAAGGAATGTTATTTACTTTTGCAGAAATATCTTCTAAAATTGGTTGAATTTCTTTGTATGCTTCTTCATTTCCTCCTGGCATCATTGCAGGACCACGTCTTGCTCCTTCTTCTCCACCAGAAATTCCTACTCCAAAGAAATGAATATTTTTTTCTTTTAAATAATCATATCTTCTTTGAGTGTCTTTAAAGAATGAATTTCCTCCGTCAATAATTATATCTCCGTCTTCTACATATTGTAGTAGTTGTTCGATAACTGCATCAACTGCATTACCAGCTTTAACCATAATAATAAATTTTCTAGGTTTTATTAAACTATTAACTAACTCTTCTAATGTTTTTTTCCCTTCAACATTTTCGTGAGGGAATTTTTCAATCATTTCTTCCATTACAGAAGTAGTACGATTATAAACTGCTACTTTATATCCGTTATCCGCAATGTTAAGTGCAAGATTACTTCCCATAACAGAAAGTCCGATAACTGCAATATTATTTTTTGGCATAAAGTACCTCCTAAAATTTCATAATATTAAAATTATATCACTAATTATTAATTAATAGAAGAAAAAAATATTATTTATTTAATAATAAAAACAGTAGACGTAAATCTACTGTTTTAAATTATATTTTTTTTATTTTTATTTTACTAATCATCAAATATGCGAATATTGTAGTTAATATTAAAAGTGCAAAGTTTGGTAATTTTAAAAAATCAAATGATAGTATCGCTAAGAAAAATCCGCAAGTTGTAATTGGTACTCCGGTATAATAACCGTTTGTTAATGTCATTACATTAAATCTTGCTAAACGATAAGCTCCACAACAAACATAAGCTCCACAAATTATTATAACTATAAAATTAAATAATAAAAATGAAGTTGAATGTGTAACTTTTGAATAAATTAAAAGTGCTGGAGCTACACCAAAACTTATAACATCACAAATTGAATCTAGTTGTTTCCCTATTTCAGAAACAATATTCATTTTTCTTGCAACAATTCCGTCATATCTGTCGGCTAATACTGCTAAAATAATAAAGACACTTGCATATATATATTGTTCTTTTGCAGACATAATTATAGAAATAAATCCGAAAAATCCATTACTTAATGTGATTAAATTAGGTATTAATTCTTTATTCATAAAATAACTCCTAAAAAATTTTTATACTATATATTATATTATAAAAATTTAATATTGTCTAAGAAAATATTAACATATTGTTTTTATCTTTATAAATTGTTATAATAAAATTGTTTAATAGCAAAAAGGAGCTTTATATGAAATTTTTAAATAATAATAAATTGTTAAAAGAATTAATAATGATTTC
>CAMBPW010000143.1 GCA_945869755.1 uncultured Gemella sp. | reverse complement strand
GCTTCTACTGGATTTTTCTTAGCTGCCATTCTAGCTGGAATAATACTAGCTATTAATGTTAAAAATAAACTTAATCCGATTAACAATAGAGTATTTTTTAATGACAAGCTCGCATTAAACGAATCTAGTTTTAAAGATTTTGCAATTATACTATTTATAGGATAATTTAATAACATTGCAAGCCCAACACCAAAAATACCAGACGTTACACCGATAATTCCTGCTTCTGCGTTAAATATTCTCGTAATATCTTTTTTACGAGCACCGATAGCACGTAAAATTCCTATTTCTTTTGTACGTTCAACTACAGAAACGTAAGTTAATATTCCAATCATAAATGATGATACTACTAGAGATATTGCAGCGAATGAAGTTAAAATTACAGTTATTGCACTTATCATATTAGACATCATATCAGTTGCCATCTTAGCCATATCTGTATATTTTATACTATATTTTTTAGACTCTGTACTATCACTTCCATATTTTTCAGATATTTTTTTATTATAATCATCAATTACTTTTACAATATTTTCTCTATCGGCAAAAGTTTTTGGATATATAGAAATATTTGCAGGTTTTTCACTACCTCCCAATTGTCCTAAAATAGAATCATAAACTTCTTCTGTTATATTTTCTTTCGTAATAACATTTTTGCTACTATCATTTTTTTGAGCAACTACAACATTAGAATTTTTTTCTTTTGATAACATTTCATTTTCTAATGCTTTAGTATATCCTATCGGACTTGAAGCTGAATCGTTATTAGCACTATTAGGTTTTGCTATCGCAACTATTTTCGCTTTTACCCCACTATTATAAAGTTCCTCATTAAGATCTGAAATAGTAAATAATCCGTCTTGTTCTTTATAATAATTATCATTTGATACGACACTAATTTCTTTTCCTAATAAATCTTTAAATTCTAATTTTGCATTCTCATCATAACCTAATGCTTTTAAAACTGCTTTATCAACAGAATTATCTTGACCAACAAATAAAATTAATTCATTAGCTTTAGTTGGATATTCAAAATTACTATCTAATTTTGCAACAATATCAAATTGATTTAATAATACACTTTTATCTTCTGATAAAATGCTAAAAATATCGCCACCTCTATAGCCATAATCTGCTAGTTTCACTTCTAATATTTTTCCATCTTTATTTTTTGTTAAAGTTTTTAACGCATAACTATTTAAGTATTCAATACCCTTATAATAATTTTTTGCATTATTCTCAAAATATTTAATAAAAGTTTCACCATTACCTAATTTATCTTCTGTATAAATATTTTTATGCACTTCATTTTTATCACTAGCTTTAATATCTGTTCCGTTATTTGCTTCGTCTACTTCTACACCAGAAATAAAGCTCATATCCATTTGCGTAGCTCCGATAGTTATCGGCATACTAGAAAGATTTTCGTTCTCTATTTTAGAAATGTACGATTGCATACCAGCAGAAATAGATAAAACTAACGCAATACTTATAATTCCAATACTTCCTGCAAAAGTTGTTAAAATAGTACGAACTTTTTTCGTCAATAAATTTTTCATACTTGACTTTATCGAATCTCCAAGCGACATTGCAGTTTTCTTAGCTACATAATTATTCGTTACTTTATTGTCCTCACAAATATTAGTATCTTCTAAAATTTTACCATCAGCAACACGTACTATTCTATCACTATATTCATTTGCTAATTCTGGATTGTGCGTAACCATTATAACTAATTTATCACGACTAATTTTTTTAATTAGTTCCATAATTTGCACACTTGTTTTGCTATCTAATGCTCCCGTAGGCTCGTCAGCCAAAATAATTTTTGGATCTGTAACTAACGCTCTAGCAATCGCAACACGCTGCATTTGTCCACCAGAAAGTTGTGTCGGCTTTTTATAAATGTGTTTTTCAAGACCAACTTCTTTTAATACTGATTTAGCTTTTTCTGTACTATCTTTCGAAGAATTTCCCGAAATAGATAATGCTAATTTTACATTTTCTAATACTGATAGATGATTTATTAAATTATAACTTTGAAAAACGAAACCTATAGTTCCGTTACGATAACTGTCCCAATCTCTATCTTTAAACTGTTTAGTCGATGTTCCATTTACTATTAAATCACCTGATGAATATTTATCTAATCCACCAATAATATTTAGCATCGTAGTTTTTCCACTACCACTTGCTCCTAAAATAGAAACAAACTCAGCTTCACGAAACGAAATGCTAACATTATCTAGTGCAAGTGCAACTTCATCACCAGATTTGTACCCTTTTGTTATATTTTTTAATTGTAACATTAAAACCCTCCTAAAATTTAATTTTAAATTCTATTGAATTTTTAAAATATTATTTAATTATACACGACTTCCATTTTTTTTCAAGTATTTCCAAAAAATTTCAATTTTTGAATAATTAAACTCTATTTTAATTTTTAATAATCAAAAAAAGAGCAACTAAAAAATAGTTATTTATTAGAAATAGACTTTATTAAATGACCATCGGTAAAAAATCCCCTATCAGCTTTAAACTGATAGGGGATTTTTTTATAAATTAGAAA
>CAMBPW010000142.1 GCA_945869755.1 uncultured Gemella sp. | reverse complement strand
TTGGTAATTTAGTTGACCAAAGAATTGTTAAGTTTGGCTCTGGAGAGTTTCCTAAGTTATCTAATGTGTGGATGAAACGGAAGTCAGTTTTTGTAACTAATGATGTTTCTCCGTCTAACATTTCTCCAACGATTAATGTAGCCCAAATTGGGTCTCCTGAGAATAATTGGTTGTAATCTGGAGTACGAGCGAATTTAACGCAACGTAATTTTAGAACTAAGTTATCAATTAATTCTTGTGCTTCAACTTCCGTAATTGTTCCATCTTGTAAATCTCTTTCAATGTAGATATCTAAGAATGTAGCAATGTTACCAATTGACATAGCAGCACCGTTTTGTTGTTTGATAGCTGCTAAATATCCGAAGTATAACCATTGAACTGCTTCGTGTGCAGTTGTAGCTGGCCCAGAAATGTCATATCCGTAGATTTTAGCCATTTCTTTTAATTCACCTAAAGCTCTAATTTGCTCGTTTACTTCTTCACGGTCACGAATAACATGCTCAGTCATTACACCGTCTGCACCGATTTTTTCTAAATCAGCTTGTTTAAATTCTATTAATTTGTCTACCCCATATAATGCAACACGACGGTAGTCTCCGATGATACGTCCACGTCCATAAGCATCTGGTAATCCAGTAATAACACCTGAACGACGAACTGCTCTCATTTCTGGAGTGTAAGCATCGAATACACCTTGGTTGTGTGTTTTACGGTAGTCAGTAAAGATTTTGATTACTTCTTCATCTACTTCATATCCGTATGCTTTACAGCTTTGAACAGCCATATTGATACCACCAAATGTCATAAGAGCACGTTTTAATGGTTTGTCAGTTTGTAAACCTACGATTTTCTCACGATCTTTGTCGATGTATCCTACACCGTGTGAAAGAATTGTTGATGGAATAGATGTATCCATATCTAATGTTCCACCTGCAAGACGTTCTTGACGCATTAACTCGTTGAATTTATCAACTAAAACTTTTACATCTTCTGTTGGCCCTACTAGGAAAGAAGAATCTCCACGATATTCAGTGTAATTAGATTTAATAAAATCTACTACATCTACTTCTGTTTCCCAAACTCCACCAACAAATGCTTTTTTAATTTCTGTTGTTGCTGACATATTTGTCACTCCTTATATTTATTTTATTTTACAATTTCAGTTTACATCAAATATTTTATCATTTCAATACTTTTAAAACTCAAATTGTGAAATTTTTGTGAACTTATAATATACAACAAGATTATTTATTTTCAAAAATTATGTAATTATAAAGTAAAATTCTGTACGATTTTTCAATGAAAAACGTTTGTAAAATCGATGAAAACACAAGAAAACGTGAATTTTAGATATTTTTGTAGACGCTATTTAATTTCTTGTTCTGTTTCGCGAACTGTTATATTTTTTCGACTATTTATGTGAAACACATACGAGATTAGAAACAAATTTTTTACTATTTTTAATTTTTTTGGCATTTTGGACAATAATATGTCGAACGAGTTTTTATAGTAATATTTTCTGTTTCGTGTCCTAACGGGCATACTTTTTTTCCATATATTTGTAAAAAGTTTTGCATATTACCTTCTCCACCATCAGTATGAACATAGTCTGAAATAGTTGAACCACCTTGTTCAATACTAAATTTCAAAATTTCTACGAGTGCATTAAATATTTTTTCTTTTGTATTTTGAGAAATATCTTTAGCTAGCATAGTTGGATTTATTTTCTCTTTATATAAAACTTCGCATGCATATATATTTCCACAACCACAAAAAACATTTCCTTCTAACAACAAACTTTTTATAGGTTGAGAACTATATTTTTTACTGTCTAATTTTTCTAAAAAATATTTTAAACTTTCTTCGTTAAATGGCTCTGGTGCAAGTGTATTAAATGGTTTAAATTCTTCAATTTTTTCTATATACCTAACTTCTCCAAATCTACGTATATCACTATACACCATTTTCTCTCCATTTGAAAATTCAAAAATTATATGTTTATGTTTAAAATAGTTTTTATTGTCTATTTCTGATAAATCATTTACTACAAAATAAGCACCGGTCATACCAAAATGCGTTATTAAATATCCTTTATCAAGAATAAAGTAAATATATTTACCTCTTCTTTCTAAGTCTAAAATAGTTTTTCCTTTAATATTTTCTAAAAAGTAGTTTAATTCATTTTTTATAATGGCTAATTTTTCATTTTTATGTGATTCTGTAATTATAGTTGATAATTTTATATCTATTATTTTTTTATTTAATACATTTGGCTTTAGTCCTATTTTTATATTTTCGACTTCTGGTAATTCTGGCATAGTATTCTCCTATAAATTTTGTTTTTTATAATTATAACATCACTAATTTTAATAGTAAAATTTATTAATTACATTATTATTTTTAATTGAATTTAATTTGAAAACTTTGTTTATTTGTTTTATTCAACATAAAAACTGACCTGCAAAATCATTATACTTTTTTTAGGTCAGTTTGTTTTTCTTTATTGTTCTTTAGTTTTTAAATTCATATTATAATGTAGATAACTATCTATAAAATCTATTATTTCTCCATTCATAACTTTATCTACATTTCCTACTTCGTAATTTGTTCTATGGTCTTTTACCATAGTATA
>CAMBPW010000141.1 GCA_945869755.1 uncultured Gemella sp. | reverse complement strand
TCATTTTTTATTGCTGTTGCTATTGCATCTTTTTCTCTATAAACTTCTGTTTTATTAATTTGAATAGTATAGATGTAATATGTTGCTAATACTGTATTGAGAAATAGAAATAAATATATAAATAATGTTTTTACTTTACCCCATTCCATTTACAATTCACCTCGCTGTGATTTTAATTGTAAACTATTAAAGTCTATATATTCATTTTTATATTTTATATACCACGTAGGTATGTATGTTATTTTTTTGTTCACACTATTGTATTTTTTTTGATATCCTAATTCGATATCCGAAACATTATCCAATTCTAAATTTTTAAAAATATAATTTAATACTGCTGATGTATTTTCTACTGAAAACATCGGTGCCAAATAACTTGTTATATGTGTTTCTTTAGATATTGACGGCATTGTTGAGTTGTGTACGCCGTCCGTACTAACTTTTACATTTATATTGTTTTGGTATTTAGGCGAAAATACTAATCCGTCTTTATGAACTTCTTGATATTCGATATTATTGTCTGAAATATTTATAATGCTATAATTATCATCTGGTAAATATCCCGTTATTAAATAATTTGATGCAAGTGTTTCTACAACATTTTTTGATAGATTTGTTCCACCTTGATAGTTTGACGGATTTATATACGTAATCAGTTGACCCTGTTCACGTATAATTGAATATCCATTCGTTATTTCTTTTGTTTCGGCATTTAATTGGCTAACTTTTAAGTTGCTATTGGCTAAAAATAAATTGCTCGCCACATTTGAAATATCAATATTTTGAACGTTATATTCATCTATATAAAGTTGGTTTTGGTCTTCTTTTATATAAAAGTTAAATTTATTGTCCAAGCTATATTTTCCATATTGCTCATTTTTTTCTTTAAATATTTTTTCTATTTCACTATAGACATCTTTCGCATACTCAACTTGCATATATGTAGTGTTATCTTTGTACAAATATAAAGTTTGTTTATTTTTATCACTAACGACTACTTTGTTAAAATCAAAATCAGTAGTTTGACTATTTTGTCCTAAATATAAAATTTTAGAAGATACTGCATTAATATTATTTCTATAATTGAAACTATAATAATTTTCTGCTCCATTTATTATTTCTTCTACTGATTTGTTTCTTATTCTCGTTTCTTCTACTTCTAAATCAGAAATTACTTGTAAAATTTTTTTTATCTCATTTTTATTTTTTATAGCTTGCACGACTGCTAATTTTGTTATTGAGTTTTCTACTGCAACTTCTTCTCTGTCGAGTTTATTTTTTTTAGTAATAATGTCTGGAGATAATAAGTTTAGTGTATTTTTTTGAAGTTTCTCTCTCGCTTGTTCTTCTTTTTGTTTGTCTACACTAATTCCTAAAATATCATAATCGGGTTTGTACCCTATAATTTTAAATGTTAAAACTATGCTCGTACAAACTAAAAATATTAATATTATAGTTTTAAAAAATTCTTTTCTTTTTTCCATATTACCTCCTAAATCCACTCGTCTGTAATATTTTCAGAAGGTAGCATAACGAATATTATCGTTCCGTAATGTTCTCTACTTTGTGCCCAAATTTTTCCTTTGTGTGCTTCTACGATAGATTTTGCTAGTGAAAGTCCTAGCCCCGTACCGCCCATATTTCTTTGACGACTTTTATCTACTCGATAAAATCTGTTAAATATTTTGTCTATTTGGTTTAGGGGTATTCCTATTCCCTCATCTTTTATAGAAATACTTACTCTATTTTGATTGTAGTTTTGACGAACGCGTATCGTTATATTTTTTCCGTCAGGAGAATATTTTACGGCGTTGTTTAAAATATTATCAAAAACTTGAGTCATTTTGTCTTGGTCTACTTCTACAAATGTTGGCTCTTTTGGAACGTGCAAAATAAATTGTTTGTCTGGATGTGTCAGTTTAAATCTGTGTGCTATAGTTTCTATTAATTTATTTATGTCTAATAGTTCCTTGTCATAATGTTCTTCTTTTATATCCATTTTGCCGAGTTGCATAAGTTCGTTTACCATTCTTATCATACGTGTAGTTTCTTTATGAATTGTGTCGATAAATACTGGTGCTAATTTTTTATCTTCAAGAACTCCTTCTTCTAACGCTTCGATATAACTATTCATAGTAGTTAGTGGCGTTCTTAATTCGTGAGAAACTGTCGATACAAACTCTCGTCTTTCTTGTTCTTGTCGTTCTTTTTCTGTTACGTCATAAAGAACTATAATGTATCCGTCTAATTTTTGTGGTATAAATTGATTGTATTCAAAATCATTTCGTATAACTTGTGTAAACTCTACACGATATAAATATTCATACTCTTCTTCTTTAAGTGAAACTAATAAACTGTCTTCCGCTTCTAAAATTTCTGCGATACTGCTATATTCTGTAATGTTTAATATTTTTAAAACATCTTTTCCGATAAAAATATTTTCTTCTGACGTCGAAAGCATATCTTTTGCACTATCATTTATTAACAAAATTTTTCCAGAACTATCAGTCGATATAATTCCGTCCATCATACTATTGATTATTGTAGATAATTTTCTTCGTTCTAATTCGGTACTGCTCTGTTCATCTTTTATTTTTTTAGAAATCGTGTTGAATACTTCTGCAAGATCTCCTATTTCATCTTTCGTATCAATACCGATAAC
>CAMBPW010000140.1 GCA_945869755.1 uncultured Gemella sp. | reverse complement strand
GCTACAAAAGAGTTAGACGCAATCTTACAAATTAATAAAGCAAAAGATTGGCAAACTTTTGAAAAAGCGTTAGAAAACTTTAATGCTCCGGCACAAAACTTTATTTATGCAGATAATTCTGGAAATATTGCTTTTAAAGCTAATGGTAATATTCCGATAAGAAAGAAAGGAACTGGAAATTTACCAGTACCAGGATATAGTAGTGAATATGAGTGGAGTGGGTATATTCCTTATAATGAATTGCCAAAAGAAGTTAATCCTGAAAAAGGATATGTTGCAAGTGCGAATACGAAAACTATAGAAAATTATGAACAACACATTTCTAATGTTTGGTCGCAACCTTATCGTATGGAAAGAATTGATGAAGTTTTATCTCAAAATAAAAATGATTTTACAGCAGAAGATATGAAAAAATTACAAATGGACACAAAAAATCTTTATGCAGTAGAATTTTTAAATGATATGATAAAAAATGTTGGAGAAGAAAATATTCCAAAAGAAATTTATAGTGAATTAAAAAATTGGGATTATTATGACGATAAAAATAAAATTGCACCATTAGTTTTTGATAGATGGATTAGAAAAATAAGAGTAAATTTATTCGCTAAAAATATGACGGAAGAAGAATATAAATTTATGCCTAATAAAGAAGGTTTAGGAGATAGAGTTTTAAGAACTGTATTTAGTGGAGAAAAATCTAAAATTGTAGAAGATTTAGGTGGCATAAAAGAAGTTTTAAGTTCAAGTTTAAATGATGCTTTAGCAGAAATCGAAAATGAGCAAGGAAAAGATATTTCTAATTGGAAATGGGGAGAGGCACACAAATTAGCTTTTAGACATTCTTTAAGTAGTGCTTCTAGTATATTAGCAAAAATTTTAAATCCGGAAGAAAAACCAATATCTGGTTCACGTGTTACTGTTCAAGCTGCTTCTGTAAAAAAAGATGACGGAATAGTAAATCACGGGGCATCTTGGAGATTTGTTTATGACTTTAATAGTAAAGTAGGTCATCATATAGTAGGACCTGGACAGAGTGGACATTTTATGAGTGATTATTATGATAATCAAGTTGCTAATTGGCGAGATGGAATTTATAATGAAATTAAATTGAATGATAATAACGTAAAACATACGTTAGAGTTAGTGAAAAAATAAAAAATATATTATTATAACTTATTTTAACTTTATTTTAAGAATAATATTTATAATATAAATATACTAAAACTTTTAAATAATTTTTTTCATAAAATAAAAGGCGTATTTCTCAAAAAGGGAATACGCCATTCTCCTTTTATAAGTAAAAAATGTTTAAAATGAATAATATTTATGTTATAATTTATATAAAAATATTAAAGAGGTGTTTTTTATGAATAAACCATTTAAAAGAACTATCGAAAAAGTTTTAGTTTGGATAGCAAATATATTTTTAATTTTAATATCAGGAGCATTAGCTATTGTTAGCTATTCTGGAATGATGAATACATTATTAAATGATTCTGTAGTTAGGAAAGAATTTATTCAAGGTTTTACTTCTGAAGCGGGAGGGGTATACACTACAGCAGAAATTGAAAGTATGATAGATAGTATTCCTACTTATCTTACTGTATATACTAATATAGTAATAGTAATAACACTTATTGCGATTGTATTTTCATTTTTAATGAAATTTAGAATTTTAACTGGAGTTGTATTTTTACTTCTTTCAATTGCTGTATTAGTAATTTCAATAGGATCAGTATTCTTCATTTATATTCCGTATTTCGTAGTGGCTCTTATGCTATTTATTAGAAAAGAAAAACCACAAGACAATAATTTTGATAATAACCAAAGCAATCAAAATCAAGAAGTTGAAAAAATTGAATATGTATAATAAAAAAGATTTCGGAAAATCATCCGAAATCTTTTTTTTATTGTATAAATTTATTTTTTAATGTAGCTGGCATTTTATTTACTATATTTTTTGTTATAAAAAATAATAATATTAAAAAACAACCTTTTATTATATTAAATGGAATTATTCCGTATGTAACTATCGTTTTTATATTTGTAACTATATCTGTTAAATCCATAATTGCTCCGTACATTGGAAGTAGTATAAAGTAATTAATTATTGACATAGCTATCGTAATTGCCAGCGTAGCGATTATTCCACCTATTATAAATGTATATTTTTCTTTTTTGTAAAAATATATGATACAACTTAAAAATATAAATTCTACAATTAAGTTTGCTATACTTCCTACAGGTTCTCTACTAATTATTAAAAAGTGGAGAACATTTTTTAATAGTGAAATGTTTAGCGAACTTTTGTAACCTAACAATAGTAAACCGAAAAATATAGGAATAAATGCTAAATCTAATGTTAAAAATGTTGGCAATAGCGGTATTGCCATTTTAACAATAGATAGAATGAGAGATAATACTGCTAAAAGTGCAGTCAAAATAAGTTTGTGTGTATTTTTCTTATACATTTTAACCTCTTTCTATCTTCATAGGCAAAAAAAATCGTGTTAAAAAACACGAGGCTAAGGTTATTCATAGTAATTAAACATAACAAAATTATGTTATGTTATTTTCTATCTTCTACCATCCAGACTATACTGTCGGTTTTGGAATTGCACCAAATCAGCTTTCGCTCGCAGACTTTAACTGCCGATCGGGAATTTCACCCTGCCCCGAAGATAATAT
>CAMBPW010000139.1 GCA_945869755.1 uncultured Gemella sp. | reverse complement strand
TCTTTTTCAAAATATTTTCTATATTCTTCTGTAGTTGTAGCTCCTATAACTTGAATAAGTCCTCGTGATAAAGCTGGTTTTAAAATATTTGATGCGTCTGCACTTCCTTCTGAACCACCTGCTCCAATTATTGTATGAATTTCATCAATAAATAAAATAATATTTCCAGAATCTTCAATTTCTTTTATTATATTTTTTAGTCTTTCTTCAAACTCTCCACGATATTTTGTACCTGCTAAAAGTGTTCCCATATCTAACACCATAACTCGTTTCCCTATTAAATTACTAGGAACATTTTGAGAAATTATACGCTCTGCAAGTCCTTCAACTATTGCAGTTTTTCCTACTCCAGGTTCTCCAATTAAAACTGGATTATTTTTAGTTCTACGATTTAAAATTTCAATCATTCTAGTAATCTCTTTATCACGAGCAATTACAGGATCTAGTTTATCATTTTGAGCATCTTTCGTTAAATCTTTCGCCAATGAATTTAAAAGTTCAGTTTGGCTCGTAGTGTCAACTTGCTCTTCAATATTTTTAAATGAATCAAATAATTTTGAAAACAATCCTTGATTTTGTTTAAGAATAGCTCTTAATTCATTAATTAACGCATCAACGTTTATATTCATCAAATCTTTTAATATTTTTACAGCCGTACCGTCTTTTTGGTTAAGTAATGAAAGCAATAAGTGTTCGCTCGTAACTACAAAACTACGTGTTTCATCAGCATAAACTTGACTTTTTTCGATAGTTTTTACAGCTCCGTTAGTATATTCTGATTTTAAAAGTACATTGTTATAAAAATCTGTTCCTTTTAATTCAACTTCATAAAACTTTTCTACATCCCTTTTAAATTCACGATAAAAAATTCCATATTTATTAAGTGTTTTGCATGATATAGTATTCCCCATATCAAGAATACCTAATAATAAATGCTCTGTTCCTACTGCTTTTAAACCTAACTTTTTCGTTTCTTCTTTAGCATTAGTTAAAACCATTAATGCCGATTCATTAAATCTAATATACATTATTTATTCTCCTTATTATATTTTATAGTCGTTAAAAATTTTAGCATCATTTCTTTCGTTTTAGAAAAAACTTGTTGTTCTATTTCAAAAAGTATATTGTCATCTTTAATTTTTGCAAAGTTAATTAAATCAAGTGTGTGTTCTGATAAAGAATTAATTGCTGTTGCAATTATAGTATAATCGTAATGAGAAATATAATTTTCATCTTTTAAAATTTTTAATATTTTATTGTAATCTATATTTTCTGGTTGTTCATTTTGAACTGTTTTTATTAAATAATCAAAGTAGTCTAAATTGTTACGCAATTTTATTTTTGTTATTTTAATAAAACCACCACCACCACGTTTACTCTCGATTAAAAAACCATGTTCTTGTGTAAATCTTGTTTTTATTACATAATTTAATTGCGACGGAACACAATCAAACTTTTCTGCAACATTACTACGCTTTAAAGTAATATAATTTTCACTAGATTCATTAAATAACTCTTTTATATATTTTTCTATTATGTCTGTCATATTATTCATCAAATCAACTCCTTATTGACTAAAATTGACCTTTACTTGATTATACTATAAAAACATTTACAAGACAACAAAAATATAAAGTAATATTAGAAATTATTTAGTTTAAAAAATAAATAAAAAGGCTAGAAAAAATTTTTTTCTAACCTCATTTTGTTATTTCCATAAATCTTCTAATAAATGTGTTTGTACTCTGTCAGGACCAGTAGAAAATACCGAAATTTTTACACCAACTAATTCTTCAATTCGTTTTAAATAATTTCTTGCATTTTCTGGCAATTGTTCTAATGAAGTTACACCTGTAATGTCTTCATCAAACCCTGGTAAAGTTTCATAAATTGGTTTACAATCTTTTATTATATTTTCACTTGCAGGATACTCTGTTAAAATTTCTCCTTTATAATCATAAGCTGTACAAATATTAATTTCTTTAAGACCGCTTAATACATCTAAACAGTTTACAGATAAATTAGTCATGCCAGATACACGAGCAGAATGACGCATAACTACTGTGTCAAACCAACCAATACGACGAGGACGACGTGTTACTGTTCCATATTCATTTCCTATTTCACGGATTCTTTCGCCAATTTCATTAAATAATTCTGTCGGAAACGGTCCATCTCCAACACGAGAAGTGTACGCTTTACAAATTCCTAAAACTTTTAAATCGTTATGTGGAATAAATCCATTACCTACTGTTACTCCTCCAGCACTAGGATTTGAAGATGTTACATAAGGATATGTACCATGGTCAATATCAAGCATTACACCTTGTGCACCTTCAAATAAAATGTTTTGCCCTTTATTTTTTGCATCTTCTAAAACTTTTGCAGTATCTGTTACATATTCTGCTAACTGTTTTCCATATTCAAAATATTCATTAAATATTTCTTCTACATCAAAACCTGTAGTATTAAATATTTTTTCAAAAATTTCATTTTTTTCTAATAAATTTTGTTCTAACTTTCTACGGAAAAGTTCTGCATCTAGTAAATCTGCAATACGAATACCACAACGTTTATATTTATCTACATAAGCTGGTCCTATACCTTTTTTAGTCGTTCCTATTTTATTATCTCCACGTCTTGCTTCTTCTACTTCATCCATTTTAATATGATACGGTAATACTACATG
>CAMBPW010000138.1 GCA_945869755.1 uncultured Gemella sp. | reverse complement strand
CGTAGACTTAAAGCTTTAAAGTATTTGAATGAAAAAACTACTAATGCAATTGTAAAAAATCTTGATAATGAGCAGATGGCAACTTTATCACTTATTGAAAATATTCAGCGTGAAGAACTTAGCCCTATTGAAGAAGCATTAGCCTATAAAAAACTTTTGGATATAAATAAAATTACACAGGAAGAATTGGCTAAATCTTTAGGTAAGACACAAGCTACTATAGCTAATAAAATTAGATTGCTAAAATTAAGTTCTAAAGTTGTTGAAGCTATTAGTAATAAAAAAATTACTGAGCGACATGGAAGAGCTATGGTAAAACTTGATAAAAATCTTCAAGAAAAATTTTTACATCAAATACTTACGCAAAATCTTAATGTAGTCCAAACTGAAGAACGTATTTTTAATTATTTGCAACTAAAACAGGAAAATAAGTTTTCAGAACAAGGTGTTACTTATGACGCTCAAAAAATTGTTTCAAAATTTTTAAAAGAAATTTCTAAAATTGAAAGTAAATATGACATTTCTTTAGATAAAGAAGAATTTGAAGAAATGGATAGTGTAGTTTTAAAAATAAAAGTTCCAAGATATAAATAATGAGAGGTATATAATGAAAATTTTAGCTATTTGTAATCAAAAAGGCGGTGTTGGGAAAACTACTACTGCTATAAATTTGGCTGCATCTTTAGCACATTTTAAGAAAAAAGTTTTAATTATTGATACTGATCCACAAGCTAATGCAACAAGTGGATTAGGTATTGATAAAAATGAAGTAGAGTACTCTATTTATAATGTGTTAGTTGATGAAGTAGATATTAATCTTGCTGTAAAAAGTACGGCTTATGAAAATTTAGATATTGTACCGTCAAGTATCGCTCTTGCAGGTGCAGAAGTGGAATTAGTTTCTGCTATTAGCAGAGAACAACGTATGAGAAATGCTTTATTAGAATTGAAAAATAAATATGATTATATAATTATTGACTGTCCTCCTTCGTTAGGGCTTATTACTTTAAATTCATTAACAGCAGCAGAAGGTGTAATTATTCCTGTGCAGACAGAATATTATGCGCTTGAAGGACTTAGTCAACTTATGAATACTTTTAATATTGTTCGTAAACACTTAAATTCAAAATTAGATATTTTTGGTGTGCTATTAACGATGACAGATAGTAGGACGAATATTTCTAATCAAGTTTCTGAAGAAGTTAGAAATCATTTTTCTGGTAAGGCGTTTGATACTGTAATTTCTAGAACTGTAAGACTTAGTGAAGCTCCGAGTTTTGGAGAGCCTATTATTGAATATGCAAAAGGTTCAAAAGGTGCAAAACAATATTTAGCATTAGCAAAAGAGGTGATTGAACGTGGTTAAAAAAAGCAAAGGATTGGGAAAAGGTCTTGGTGCGATTTTTCAAACTGAAAATGTAACTATTGAAGAAAGTGATTTATCAAAAGTAGTTAATATTAAACTTGGAGAAATTAAAAGAAATCCGTATCAACCACGTACTATTTTTAATGAAGAAAAAATAAATGAGCTTGCAGAATCTATAGAAAAAAATGGATTACTTCAACCAATTATCGTTAAAAGAACAGTATCGGGATATTTTATAGTAGCAGGGGAACGTAGATTTCGAGCATTTGAAAAATTAGGTAAGAGTGATATTCCTGCAATTGTAAAAGATTTTACTGATGATGAGATGATGATTTTTAGTGTTCTTGAAAATTTACAACGTGAGGACTTATCACCACTTGAGGAAGCTATAAGTTATAAACAGCTTATGGACAGTATGAAATTAAAACAAGAAGAGTTGGCACAGCAATTAGGAAAGAGTAGACCGTATGTTACAAATAGTTTACGTCTTTTAAAATTACCGTTAGAAATTAAAGATAAATTAGCCGATAATTTAATTTCTGCTGGACACGCTAGAACTTTATTAGGATTAAAAACTAAACAGGAAATGCTCGCTGTTTGTGATAAGGTTATTAAAGAAAATATGTCGGTACGAGCTTTAGAAAATTTTGTTAATAAATTAAATGCTCCTAAAGTTAAGAAAGTTGTTACTAAAGATATTTTTATTGAAGAACAAGAAAATATACTGAAAAAACAACTTGGTACTACTGTTAAAATAAAGCAAAATCGTAGTCAAAAAGGAAAAATAGAAATCGAGTTTAAAAATAATGATGAATTTGAAAGAATTGTATCATTGTTTAAAGGATAATTATGACAATATTTATAGAAAATTTTAAAAATACATTTTTTAATATAGATTTATATGAACTTATTTTGAAAAAAGCTAGTTCTATTTTGCTAATAATAGTTTTAACTTTTATTGGTTTAAAAATTTCGTTAAAAATTGTTGATTATGTTATGAAAACACACTTAAAGGCAAATAGTAGTTTTGGTATTGAAACTGATATTAAACGCAGTGATACAATTCATAAACTTTTTCGTAGTATAACTCGTTACGCAATTTATTTTATTGCTTTTACCCAATTTTTATCAGTTTTTGGAGTAAATACTACGGGGCTTTTAGCTAGTGCAGGATTGATAAGTGTTGCAGTTGGTTTTGGAGCACAAAGTTTAGTTAAAGATATAATTACGGGATTTTTTCTAATATTAGAGAAGCAATTTGATGTAGGAGATTATGTTAAAATAAGTAATCAAGCTGCTTTTATTGCAGAAGGTATAGTTATGTCTCTTGGACTTAGATCTAC
>CAMBPW010000137.1 GCA_945869755.1 uncultured Gemella sp. | reverse complement strand
TTATTAATATTTTTAATTTCTAACATTTTTTTTATTCTCCTTAATTACTAAATAAATAAAATAAATTCCACCAATAAAATTAATGACTATCGAAACTGCCGTATCGTATGAAAGTAATTTTTCCATAAGTAGCATTGCTCCTACAACTAAAATTATACCAATTAAAGTAGCACAAATAGTTTTGTAAATATGTTTATAACTAGCAATATAATGTCTAGTTATACTCACTACTATTATTCCTAAAAATGTCATAGGTCCAACTAAAACTGTCGATACACTAACTAGCAAAGCTATTAAACAAAAAATAATTTTTACTAAATATGAATAATTTAGTCCTAGTGATATTCCTGTTTTTTTACCGAGTGATAATACGTCCAGTTTAGTCATAAATAATAGTGATAATAGAAAAACTACTAATAATAAAATAGCCGAAATATTTAAATATGTGTAACCGATAGTATTGAAACTTGCAAAAATTTTACCTTGTAATATTAAATATTCATTCGGATCAAGTAAAACTTGCATAAAATTTGATAGCGAACTAAAAAATGCTCCAAACACCATTCCACACAAAACTACCATATTGACATTTGCTGATAACTTTTCAAATAGAAAAATATATACTATAAGTGAAAAAATTATCATAAGAACGAGCGACAAAGCAAATTCCGTCATACCAGTCATTTTACTTAGCGTACTAGATCCGACAAAAAATATTGCAATAGTTTGTAAAAATATATACAAACTTTCTAACCCCATAATGCTAGGAGTTAAAATATTGTTGTTAGTTATCGTTTGAAAAGCTACCGTAGAATAAGCAGTTGCGTAACAAACTAATACTATTGCTAACATTTTCTTTAAGCGTAAATTAAAAATGTATTCTGATTTTAAATCAAAAAATATGTAAAATAGAATGAAAAACGTTGCTATCAAACTTAAAATTAATATTTTTTTTATTATTGTTCTATCTCGCATATTTTCTACCTCGCATTAGTATAAATAAAAATACAAAACTTCCGATAATTCCGATAACTACACTTATAGGAATTTCATACGGCATATAAATACTTCTTCCGATTAAATCACAAATTAAAACGAAAAATGAACCTAGTAGTGCAGTATCAAAAATTGTTGATTTTAAATTATCCCCTTTTATCATACTAATAATATTTGGAATTATTAAACCGACAAATGCAATACTTCCAACAGTTACTACAACAATCGCTGTTGTCGCAGAAATTATCATCATACCAAGACCTAAAATTTTATTATGATTAAGCCCTAAACTCGTCGTAATTCTTTCGCCAAGACCAGAAATAGTAAACAGATTAGCGTACATATAAACGACAAACAATAGTGGAATACCGAAATAAAGTATTTCATAATTACCTTTTGAAATTAATGCAAAATTTCCTTGTAGCCACGCAGAAATATTTTGTAAAATTTCAAATTTGTACGCAAAAAATGTAGAAATACTTCCTACAACTCCTCCAAGCATAATTCCTATTAAAGGTACTAATAAATTATCTTTCGTTCCGATAATTTTAATTAATTTCATAAAAAATATACTTCCGAAAAGTCCGAAAATTAATGCCACTAAAATTTTTAATGATATGTGTGCATCGTCAAAAAATAATAATACAACTAACACACCAAGTTTACACCAATCCATTATTCCGGTTGTAGACGGCGAAACGAATTTATTATTTGCCATAGTTTGCATTACTAAACCGTTTATACTTAATATGCTTGCAGTTACAATTATACTTAAAAGACGAGGTAATCTACTTAACAATAATATTCTTACATCTTCTTCATTGCCGTTTAATGCTCGAAGAATACTAAAATCTTCAACACCTATCGTCAAAGAAAAAATAGAAAGCAATATAAATACTATTATCCAAAAATGTCTTTTTTTATATATTTGTATCTACTCCTCTCAATAAAAATAATTATAATTAAATTAGAATTGATAACCATTATCAATATAAAAATTATAACACATTATATAAAAAAATAAAACACGTTTTCAAAAATATTTTTAAAAAACTACATCTTGAATATAAAACATCAAAATATTATAATTATACTATTATTACACGAGGTTATTATGGATAAAAAACAACTTAGGAAAAAATTATTATTAAGAAGAAAAGAACTAACTAATAACTATATAACAAACTCTTCTGAAAAAATATTTAAAAAACTTGAAGAGTTAGAACTATTTAGAAATATTAACAATATTTTTGTTTATATAGATTTTAATAACGAAGTTGCAACTAAAAATTTTATACTTAAACATATAAAGAAAAAAAATATTTTCGTCCCTAAAATAGTAAACAACGAAATGAAATTAATTAAAATAAGTTCATTAGAAAACTTACAATTAAGCAATTTTAATATTTTAGAACCTAAAGAAAACAACTTTTCTTTAGAAAAAATGGATTTAGTAATAACTCCAGCAATTACATTTGATAAATTTGGTTACAGACTCGGTTACGGAAAAGGTTATTACGACAAATATTTTGCGACAGAAAACTTTAAAACTAAAATCGGGATATGTTTTGAAAAAATGCTTCAAGAAAAATTACCAACCGAAAATCACGATAAAAAAGTAGATATTTTAATAACAGAAAATAATATTTACTACACGGGTGAAGAAAATGACTAACTTTGTAGTAACAACTAACGTAAAAACAAATGTAGAATTAGAACAATATGCACAA
>CAMBPW010000136.1 GCA_945869755.1 uncultured Gemella sp. | reverse complement strand
TTTAGTCGCTCTCGAACAATTTATTAAGTTTTTTTAGAAATAAACTACTTAGAAATTTCTATAAACTTCTATAATTTTTTTTCTAATCCCAGTCATCAAAAAATGATAATTGAGCTTTTTCTGGCAATCCTTTTAAAGTTCCTAAATCACGTAAATATTCGACTATTGTCGTTGAAACTCCTCCACGTTTAGAAAAATCTTCAATTGATAAAAATGGTTTATCATTTCTAGCTTCTACTATTTTCAAAGCTACGTTTTCTCCAAGACCTGGAACGATAGAAAACGGAGGAATTAAAGAATTTCCATCTATTATGTAATCAAAACTTTGCGATCTTTCTAAATCTATTTTTGAAAAAGTAAAACCACGACTTAGCATTTCAAATGCAATTTCATAACTTACTAATGCGTCTTTATCTTTTCCACTCAATTCATTTTTATCAGTTTCTTTTATTTGTGTTATTTTATTTTTTAAGAAATCTTTTCCTAAAACAACAGTTTTTATATCAAAATCATTTGCACGAACAGAAAAGTATGCACAATAATAAATTAATGGTTTATGAACTTTAAACCAAGCGATACGCAATGCCATTAAAACATATGCAGCAGCATGTGCTTTAGGGAACATATATTTAATTTTTTTACAAGAATCTATATACCATTTTGGAACTTTGTTTTCTATCATCGCTTTTTCAAAATCTTTAGTTAGCCCTTTTCCTTTACGAACACTTTCCATAATTGTAAAAGCTAAACTTTCTTCCAAACCTGCATAAATCAAATACACCATTATATCGTCCCTACAACCGATAACATCTTTTAGCGTACAAGTTTTATTTTTTATTAATTCTTGTGCATTACCAAGCCAAACATCAGTTCCATGTGAAAGACCAGAAATTTGAACTAACTCTGAATAAGTTGTCGGTTTTGTATCTTGTAACATTTGAATAACAAAATTCGTTCCAAATTCTGGAATACCTAAAGTTCCTGTTGCACAACCTAATTCTTCGGCATTAACTCCAAGAACGTCTGGCGACGAAAATATTTTCATAACTTCTACATCAGAAACATCAATTTCTGTCGGATTTATTCCAGATAAATCTTGTAATTTTCTAATCATTGTCGGATCATCATGACCTAAAATATCAAATTTTAAAATATTGTCATGAATAGAATGAAAATCAAAATGTGTTGTTCTCCACGTACTATTTTCATCGTCAGCTGGATATTGATAAGGTGTAAAATCAAAAATATCCATATCATTTGGAACTACTAATATTCCTCCAGGGTGCTGACCAGTTGTTCTTTTCGCACCTTCACAACCAGTAGCAATTCTTTCAATGTCTATATTTCGTTTATCAATATCATTTTTTTCAAAATATTCTCTCGTAAAAGAATATGCCGTTTTTTTCGCAACAGTTGATATAGTTCCTGCACGATAAACATAATCTTCTCCAAATATTTCTTTCGTAAAATTATGTGCTGTTGGTTGATATTCTCCAGAAAAATTCAAATCTATATCCGGAACTTTATCTCCTTTAAATCCTAAAAATGTTTCAAAAGGAATATCTTGTCCGTCTTTTTTCATTTTACTGTTGCAGTGTGGACAATTTTTATTCGGCAAGTCAAAACCTGACGCATATTCTCCTTTTAAGAAAAATTCACTATGTTTACATTTAGGGCAAACGTAATGTGGTACTAATGGATTTACTTCCGTTATATCCATCATCGTAGCTACTAACGAAGAACCTACCGAACCTCGTGAACCTACTAAATACCCATCTGATAAAGATTTTTTAACTAATTTACTTGATATTAAATAAACTACAGAAAATCCATTTCCTATTATCGAATCTAATTCTTTTTCTAATCTTTTTTCAACAATTTCTGGTAAATTTTCTCCGTATATTTTTCTAGCTTTTTCATAACTCATATTTCTAACATCATCTGAAGCACCTTCAATATTCGGTGTATAAAGTTTATCTTTCAACGGTATTACTAGTTCAATCATTTCATTGATTTTATGAGTATTATTAATTACAATATCTTCAATCAAATTGCTATCTTCAAGATAAGAAAATTCATTTAACATTTCTTGAGTAGTTAGTAAATTACTCATTGGCATAACATCTCTAGCACCAGGATTATTTTTTACAGTTAGGCGTAAAACTTGACGATAGACGTGTTGATATTCATCTAAGTAATAAACATCTCCCGTTGCAACTACTAATTTATTATTTTCTATAGCAATATTAATTAAATTTTTAATTATTTCCTGTAATTCTTGTTTATCTTTTACTCTCTCATCAACAATAAACTTTTCATAATGATGTAGTGGTTGAATTTCTATATAATCATAAAATTTAATAACTTCTGCTATTTTTTCTTCTCTTGCATTTAACAGTTCTTCAAAAACTTCATTTTCTGAATTTCCGCTTCCTACTAACAGATGTTCACGATATTTTTCTAACATACTTCTCGGTATAGTAGGCTTACCAGAAGATAAATATTCTGTTGAACTATAAGACACTAACTTAAACAAATCTTTTAGACCTTTAGAATTTTTTACTAAAATTGAACATGGGAACGGTCTTGAACGACGATGAGAAGCTGTTAAATCTATTTTTTTGTCTATGTCGCTATGTTTTGCTATTCCTAAATCTTCAAGTTGTTCCAATATTTTTACAAAAACTTCCGCAGTTGCTTTCGTATCATAAATAGCACGGTGATGGTGTA
>CAMBPW010000135.1 GCA_945869755.1 uncultured Gemella sp. | reverse complement strand
GAAGAAAAAGAATTATATAAACAAGAAAAAGACGACTAATTAGTCGCCTTTTTTATTTATAATTATATTGCATAATAATAAATATATTATTATCATTATTAATTGAATTATTTTTTGAATAATATCATTATTCACTATTTTTGCTATTAATATTATTAATATTGCAAGTACTAACGATATAATTAATAGTACTATATATTTTTTTTCGTTTAATTCATAAAAATCTTCTGGAGTAGGTTTAATTTCTAGCTTTGACATCATAATCCCCCCAATGTTTTACTTCTTATTACTTTTATTTTCTAAATTATTAAAATGATTTTCTAAACTTAAATATAATTCTTAAGATGATTTAAAAGATGTTTCTAATAAATATACCCCCATAAAATATAATTAAAATAAATATTTGCAAATATTATATAATGTTAAAATAAATGTAGCACAAACAAATATAAAAAAAAAAGACTTATAATACAAAAAAATATATGATATAATAAAAAGATAAGGTTTTCAAAAATACAAAAAAAACTTATTACATCAAAGAGACATTTTTATAAAAATAATAATAAAAAATAAAAAGTTATGTCCGCACTAATCAACTTCTTTCCGGAGCTAATCAAAAAAAACATAAATAAAAACATAAAAAATCTTTAATTGAATTTGAAAATAGAAACTTATAAAAAGCTATTAATAAAAATTAGTTAAATTACTAAAACAATAAATATATAAGATAATGTTTGTAAAACGATGATTTTGATAAAAACAAACAAAATTTATTTCTTTAAAATTACAATTTTTAAATCGCCCCTAGTTTGGATTTACATTATATAAAAATTTCTACATATCACTATATTTCATTAATTTATTTACACAACAAAAAAGAAACTAACATTTTATTTTGTTAGTTTCTTTTTCATTTATTCCGCTTTATAAATTCTATTATATCTAGCTTTTAGTAAGTTGAAAATTTTAACTACTAATATTTTTAATATTGCATATAACGGAATTCCGATAATCGCTCCTACTATACCCATTAGATTTGCTGCGATAATTAATACAAAAATTACTGTTAATGGGTGTACGTCCATACTTCTTCCCATTATATTTGGAGAAATTATATTACCTTCTAAAAATTGAACTATTCCCCATACTACTAACATTTTCAATATCATTACCCAATCAGTAGCAGCCGCAACTAACATCGCCGGTGTTATTGCTATCATAGGTCCAAGATATGGAACGATACTTAATAACGCTGCTAATGTAGCTAATGAAATTGCATATTCTAATCCAATTATTTGATATCCAATAAATAGTAAAAATCCGATACATAACGACACTAACATTTGCCCTGAAATGTATGAACCTACTTTCTCATCTATTTCATCTAATGTATTTGATACAGGTTCTTTTATTTTTTCTGGTAATTTTCCTAAAATAAAATGATGAAACTCTGTCGCATCTTTCAATAAGAAAAATAGAACAAATGGTGCTGTCATTATTACTACCGCCATTGATGACAATGTTGAAGCTGCTGATTGAGCAAATGAACTTAAAATACTTAATGCTTTATTGCTAACTTGTGAAATATTTAAACTCTCATTCATATATGTAGTTATTTCTTTAACAATTACGTTATCAGCATTTGCATTCAAATATCCTTGCACTGTATTAATAATACCCGGCATTGCAGTTATTAAATTTTGTGTTTGTTCTATAATTATAGGTATTCCACCAATAAACACCATTAAAATTACCGATATTCCAACTAAAAGAGCTAATATTACCGATATTAATTTTGGTAGTTTCTTGTTGAAAAATTTTACTACTGGTCGTAACACATAGAAAAATATATAACCTACTAAAATAGGAGTTAATAAACTATTAATCATCGTTTGTACTGGCGTAAATACTGATGAAATTTGTGTATATAACCATATTGCAATAAATAATAATATTATTATACTTAATATATATATCGTGAATTTTCCACCAAAAAACAACATTAGCTTATGCTCTTTATTATTTTCATATTCTATATGAAGTTTTTCTTTTATTACTTTCTCGTTTTTATTTTCTTGCATTATAGTAAGCAACTTATCCTTTCATTATAATAATTTTTATTCTATCATAATTAAAGATGATTGTAAACTCAACACTTTATTTCAACTTGAAATATAATTAGATTTATGATATATTTTTTTATATTTATAAAAAGGAGTTTTTTATGAAAAAAATAGATAAAGCATTGTTTAGAAATGGATTAATATGTTTCTTTATAGGACTTTTATTATGGTATTTTGGCAATACCGCTACAGAAGTTTTATTAATGCACCTATCTACCTTTATTTGTTTTGTAGGTATTTTTAAATTATTACGTTGTTTATCAAAAAAATTTAGGACAAAAAAAGAAATATTACTCGCAATTTCTTATATTATTTTTAGTGTTATTTTAAATCATAATGCAAATATTGCTTCTTTAATAATTATTGTTTTCATTACTATATACCAACTATTTTTAGGTATAGTTTGTCTTTATAATTTTTATTTACAAAAAAAAGATGGAGTAAAAGTTACAAAAATATTTTTTATACGTGGATTAATACATATATTTTTTTCTCTATCTACATTTATAAATATAGAAGATTATAAAACTCTTGCTGTATATAACAGAATAGGGTTATACTTAGTATTATTAGGAATTATGTATATAATAGATTCATTAAGCCGTTTTGAAAAATATAA
>CAMBPW010000134.1 GCA_945869755.1 uncultured Gemella sp. | reverse complement strand
TTTTTATTTTTTACTTACAGAAATTCCTGTTGCACCTGCTAAAATTGTTACTATTAAACTTCCGTAGCAGAAAATTGCAAATGGAAGATAGCTAAATACAGATACTCCTAAAGCGTGGGAAATAAATGCTCCACAAACGCTCCATGGTACAAGGGGGTTGATTACTGTTCCTGCGTCTTCTAATGCACGTGCTAAGTTTTTAGGGTGTAAATTTAATCTTTCGTAAACAGGTTTAAATGTACGTCCTGCTAATAAAATACTTAAATATTGTTCTCCTACTATAAAATTTACACCTACAGCAGTTAATGCAACTGATAATGTAGTTATAAATATAGAATTTAAAAACTTAGATAAACTTTCTAAAATTGTATTAATAATTCCTAATGAAAATAATAATCCTCCAAGGCTCAATGCAAGTATTACTACTGATAAAGTAAAGAACATACTTGATAGACCTCCACGTTCGATTAAACTTGCTATACTTTTTGAAACAAAATCAGATTTGAATCCTGCATAGAAAAATCCAGATATTTGAGATGCTGTATATGATGAATGTACTAAAGTTATACAAATGCTAACAATAGATGTAATAATCATAGAAATTACGGCAGAAATTTTAAAAATAGCAAGAATAACTAATAATGCAAATGGAATTAATGTATATGAGTGAATAAGCCCTGTATTTAATAAGTCGTTTTTAAATACAGCAATACTTTCAAAATCACTAACTTCGATATTATGAGATAATACGTAGTAAAAAATAGAAGAAATTAAAAATACTGGCACAGTAGTACGCATCATATTTTTAATATGTTCAAATAAGTCGATGCCAACAATACTTGCAGATATACTTGTTGTATCTGATAATGGCGACATTTTATCTCCGAAAAATGCTCCTGAAACTATCGCTCCTGCTGTTATTGCTAAATTTGCTTCAAATGCTTGAGCAATTCCTATTAAAGCAACTCCTAAAGTGGCAACAGTCGTTAAACTACTACCTATTGCAACTCCGATAATTGAAGTTATAATGAATGCCGATAAATAAAATGTTTTTGCAGAAATAATATCTAGTCCGTAGTACATTAATGTAGGTATAGAACCGCTCATCATAAGAGAAGTTATTAAAATACCTATAAAGAAAAATAAATATATAGCTCCCATACTAGAACCTACTGCACTTGTCATACTATCTTGCATATCTTTATAACTAACTTTACGATACAGTCCATAAAATAATAAAAACGTAATTGAAATAATAATAGGAATGTGTGGTGTAACGTCTTTTACGAAAATCATCATACTACCTAAAATTGCAAGTATTATTATAATTACTGATATTGCTTCAGATAAAGATGGTTTTCTAAAAGCTTTAAAATCTAGCATAATTTGCCTCCTTATAAATAATTTTGAAAAACAGTATAACACAACTTTTTGACAATTGCAAATAAATAGCAAATAAATTCTGAAAATTCTAAATAATTATATTGTAATTTTATTTTTGTTGTTGCTTGTTTATATTTTTACTGATATAATTTTACATATAATTATGTGGAGGAAGTTATTAATATGAAAAATTTTAAATTAAAATTACTTACTATTATTCCTATAGTTTTAGTGTTGATAATGGTATCTTTATATTTTGTAGATAGAAATATTACAAAAGAAAATAGTAAAATTGTTGAGGTAACAGAGAACGAAGAAATTAAAACAGCTCGTGTTGTTGCTAATGGGGATTTGTTATATCATGATATATTATATTGGAGTGCAGAAAAAGAAGATGGAAGTTATGACTTCAATCCGTATTTTATGTATGTAAAAGATAGAATAAGTGAAGCTGATTTAGCGATAGGAGATTATGAAGGAACAATAAGTGATAAGCATATTTTAGGTGGTTATCCATTGTTTAATGCTCCTAAAGAAACAGCGTTATCAATGAAAGATGTTGGGTATGATGTTATAGATTTAGCACACAATCATATATTAGATTCGGGGCTTTACGGTCTTATAAATACATATAATACATTTAAAAATTTAGGGCTATCGCCAGTAGGTGTTTATGTTGAAAAAACTCGTGATGATTCGGATATTTTAATAAAAGAAGTAAATGGAATTAAAATTGCAATTTTAGCATATTCATACGGCTTTAATGGTTTAGAATCGAGTTTAACACAAGATGAATATAATAATTATTTATCAGATTTAAACGAAGAAAAAATGAAAAAAGAAATAGAAAAAGCAGAACAATTAGCTGATGTTACGATTGTCTTGCCACAAATGGGAGTTGAATATGCTTTATCTCCTAATGAAGAACAAAAGCAACTTTATAATAAAATGTTAGATTGGGGAGCAGATGTTGTTTTTGGAAATCATCCGCACGTAGTTCAACCTGCAGAAGTAGTAGAAAAAAATGGCGACAAAAAATTAATTATTTATTCTATGGGTAATTTTATATCTAATCAAACTTATGAAATGTTAAACAATAAATGGACAGAACGTGGTGTTTTGATGGATGTTACTTTTGAAAAAAATGGCGATAAAACTATTATAAAAAATGCTAAGGCTCATCCGACTTATGTAGTAGCTACTAAAAACGGAAAAACTACAAAAAATGGATATGATTCTTATGATTATCGTGTAGTAGTTGCTGAAGATTTCTTGAAAGATGGAAAATATTATGGAACTTATAGTGGAAATATTCAACAAAAAATAGAAGCGACGTACAATGAAATGAATGAACACGTAGGTTTGAAGTGG
>CAMBPW010000133.1 GCA_945869755.1 uncultured Gemella sp. | reverse complement strand
ACAAAATTTCTTCTATTTCTTGAGCAGTTTCTTTATCAAGGTTTGCAGTTCCTTCATCTATGAGTATTATTTCTGCATCTTGATATAAAGTTCTAGCTAGTGCTATTCTTTGTAATTGCCCACCTGAAAGTGTGTTGTTAGTAGAATCTAGTAATGTTTCTTCTTTTTCTTGCATGTTGTCTACTATTTTATCAAGTTTTACTTTTTCTAAAATGTCGTTAAATTTTGTTAAGTCGAATTTTTTATTCAAAATAATGTTATCTTTTATGCTGGCATTTAGTATATGAATTTGTTGCTCCATTGTTGATAAACTATTTTTTATTTGCGAATAACTATAGTCTTTTAAATTTTTGCCGTCTAATAAAATATCGCCACTATAATTTTTATAATTTCCATTAATAATATTTATTAGTGTACTTTTTCCACTGCCACTATCTCCGACTATTATATATTTTTTATTTTTTTCAAAAGTTATGTTAGGAAATTTTAATGTTTTATTTTCATAACTGTAAGAAAGATTTTTTATTGATATTTCTTTGTTTATTTTTAATTTATCATAAATATTTTCTTCTGTATGTGTATTTTTATTATCAAATTTTTTTAAAATAGCTTTTAAATACGCATAATTAGGAAAGACATTTAATAGTTGTAATAAACTTGAAAAAAAATCTCCCGATAAAGATGAAATCGCAAAAATCATTCCGAAAGAAATTAAATCTTCGTATGCTAAATATGAAGAAAATGATAGAAGAAAAATTTGGTTGAAAACACCGAAATTTGCTATTATTACGTTGAATTTCGTAGTTGATTTTATTCTTTTTACTTTACCTACTTTTATTTCATCTGAAGAATTTTTTATAATTTTATCAATTAGTGATAGTGAGTTTGCATTTTTTAAAGATGATGCTGAATTTAAGTAATTTTCTAAGTTTTTGTTAAATTTTTCTGTAGAAGTAGAAATTTCTCCTGTGTCGCTAATCATTCTTTTTTGAAAAAATGCAGGAATGACAGCCATTAATATTCCTAAAAAAAGAACTACTAGTATAATTGTTAAATTTATATTAATTAGGAATATTGTTACTATTAAAAGTTTTAGTGATAATGTAACCATTTCTAAAACAGATTTGTAATATTCTTCTACATATTGAACATCACTAGTTGCCATATTAAAATATTTAGAGCCGTTATTTTTATGTTCGCTATTAATATATTCTGTTTTGAATGAAGTTATTGCGTATTTTCTAAGGTTAGTAGCAATTTCTTGTAAGTAGTTTTCTCTAATTACAGCTCTAAAGTAAGAAATAGTATTTCCTAGAAAATAACATAAAATAGAAATAAGGGCGAAGTTGACAAATTGAGAAAAGTTTTTATCTACTGCAAACTGCACCATATCACCTATTAAATAAGAAGCATATGTAGTTAAAGATGAAGTTATTATTGCTGAAACAACAAATAAATAAAATTTATTATTTTTAATTAATGATATTATTTTCATATTTATCTCCTTTGTTTTTTTGTTTATTTTTAGATATAACTATGTTATTTGAACTTCCCCCTGAAAAATAAAGTCCAAAATTATATAATTATAAACTCTTTACATATTTATTGTAATCACTACAAATCTGAATGTCAATACGTTTTTTGTATGCATAAATGAATTTCTTTTAGTGCGTGTTACGTATTCAACAACTTATTGACTTTGTGTGTAATTGTGATAAAATATATTAGGATAAGTTGTTTGTTATTTTGTATATTATAAAAATTAGATAGGGATACGCAGTGTTCTTATCTTTTTTTTGGAGGAATTAATGAAAGTTATTGTTATAGGATGTCCAGGGAGTGGAAAGAGTACATTTTCTAAAATTTTACACAATATTACAAAAATTCCAATTTATCACTTAGATATGTTGAATTGGAAGGAAAATAAAACAACTATAGATAAAACATTATTTCGACAAAAAATGTTAGAAGTTATTAAGAAAAAAGAGTGGATAATTGATGGTAATTACGGATCTACCATTGAATTAAGAATAAAAGAGTGTAATATAATTTTTTTTCTTGACTATCCTACAGATATTTGTTTGAAAGGGATAAAAGATAGAGTTGGAAAAGAAAGAGATGATATGCCTTTTGTAGAAAGTGAAATAGATTATGACTTAGTTGAATTTGTTAAGAATTTTGGATATACTACTAGACCGAATATAATTAATTTATTAAAAAAATATAAAGATAAAAAAATAATTATTTTAAAAAATAGAGAAGAAGGAAACGCCTATTTAAAAAATTTGAAGTGTAAAGAGGATTTATTATGTTAAATAAAAGAAGTAGTGGAATATTGATGCACATAAGTTCATTGCCGAGCAGTGTAGGAATAGGAACATTTGGGAAAGAAGCATATAATTTTGTAGATTTTTTAGTAGAAACAGAACAAACATATTGGCAAATTTTACCATTAACAACAACAAGTTATGGAGATTCTCCGTATCAGTCTTTTTCTGCAATTGCAGGAAATACTAATTTTATTGATTTTGACTTGCTTGTAGAAGAGAGTTTATTGTCGAAAGAAGATTATGAAAATGTAGATTTTGGTAATAATTTAGAAAAAGTAGATTATGAAAAAATTTATTACAATAAAAGACCTATTTTAGAAAAAGCAGTAATTAACTTTTTAGCGAAAAAAGAAAATTTACTATTACTAGAGAATTTTAAAACAGAGAATATTTGGGTAAAAGATTTTGCTGAATTTATGGCATTCAAAGAATATTTTA
>CAMBPW010000132.1 GCA_945869755.1 uncultured Gemella sp. | reverse complement strand
CTTTTGTCGCTAAAACAATAGCATTAGATTTTACGTGTTTAACTACTTTCCAAGCTAATTCAAATGCTTTTAATTCTTCTTCTGTAGGTTTTTTCTCTGTTACAAATTTAAGTTCGGCATCTTTTAAAGATAAACTATCTATAGTTTGAGCTAAAAGCCCACCAGAAACAGAAACATATTGTAAAGTTTCTTCATTAGTTTTTTCTGTATCACAAATTAACAAACGTAAATTTTGTTTTTTAGTTAAAATTTCTAACGCTTCTTCTGAATAATTAGGAGCAATAATAACTTCTAAGAAAATTTTTGACATTTCTTCTGCAACTTCTTTTGTTACTTCTCTATTTAAAGCTACAATCCCTCCAAAAATAGAAACCGAATCTGCTTCATAAGCATTATTATATGCAACAAAAATATTTTCTCCAACACCTACACCACAAGGATTCATATGTTTTACAGCTACAACTGCTGGCTCTGAAAATTCTTTAACTACTTCTAAAGCTGCATCTGCATCACGAATATTATTATACGATAATTCTTTTCCATGTAATTGTTTAGCTCCAGAAATTGTATTTTTCTGCACATTTTTTTCTTTATAAAAATATGCTTTTTGTTGAGGATTTTCTCCGTAACGTAGTGTTTCTTTTGATGTATAATTCAATTCAATATTTTTATCATCAAAGTAATTAACTATTTGTCTATCGTAAATTGCAGTATGATTAAATACTTTTACAGCTAAAGACTTTCTAAACTCATAATTATCTGTATTTGATTTTAATTTTTCCAAAATTTCATTATAATCATTCGGATCAACTGCTACTATAACATCTTTAAAATTTTTTGCAGATGAACGTAACATAGTTGGCCCACCAATATCAATATTTTCAATAGCTAATTCTTCTGTACAATTAGGTTTTTCAATCGTTTCTTTAAAAGGATACAAATTAACACAAACTAAATCAATCGGCGTAATATTATGTTCAGCTAAAGCATCTAAATGTGCAGAAATACTTCTATTAGCCAAAATTCCGCCGTGAATAGCGGGATGTAATGTTTTTACACGTCCATCCATAATTTCGGGAAAACCTGTAATTTCAGAAACTTGTTTTACAGCTACCCCCTCTTTTTCTAAAGTTGTAAAAGTTCCTCCTGTAGAAATAAGTTCATAACCTAGTTCTATTAAACCTTTTGCAAAATCAACTACTCCTGTTTTATCAGAAACACTTAATAACGCACGTTTTTTTGTCATAACAAACTCCTTTAATGTATGTGTTATAAAAAATTTATTGTTAAAATTTATTTTTTATAAAAATATTATATCATAAAACCATACATTTTCAAGTTGAATTAAAATTATTTTATCAAAACACGAATTATAACTTCCTTTGGAGTTAGGTTGTATATTTTAAAATAAAATTAATAAATTTTATAAAAAAGCATTCTATTTTGTTTTGTTTTAAAAAATAAAAACGGATATATCACAAAAGTAAAGACTTTAGTTTACTTCCATACAATATCCGTTAATTTTAATTTAATAATTCTCAATTATACTATATACATAACTATCTTTTAATGCATAAATAGCTGGTTTTGACTTTATTTTTTCTACTTTATCTTCATTTTTTAATATATAATTTACTATCGTTTTTCTATCATATTTCAAAACTTCCGATATTTCCGAAACTGTCATTTGATTGTCTTTAGCAGAAAAAAGATAACTTTGAGCTAATAGAAAAAATATATTTTTTTCTTTTTCTTGAGTTAAATTTTCTTCAATATTTTTTCGTAATTTTTTTAATATACTAATATTTTCTTCTAAATACGACAATATGCTATTTTGACCATCTACAATAAACGACAGCATATTTTCTACGAAAAACGTTAATTCTCCTTTATTTAAAGGATGTGAAGTATCTTCAAATGATTTATAATATTTACTTTTATTTCTATTTATTGAATAAGAAAAAGTTATCGCTGACATAAAATCTAATTTTTTAGCTAAATAATTACATACTAAATACCTTCCAACTCTTCCGTTACCGTCATAAAATGGATGAATATATTCAAAAACGTAATGAAAAACCATATATTTATAAATATCTGGCATACTTGTAACATTTATAAAGTTTATAATTTGAGCTAATAGTTCTTTTATTTTTTCTTCTGGAGAAACTCCTTTATGAATTATTTTCCCACTACTATCAATATTTACTTCATTTTTTCTAAATAATTCTCCATCTAAATTATTTTCTTCAACTATTTCTCCTAGTAATAATTCATCATAAATTGTTCTAATATCTTCTAATTTTTCTAGTTTAAATTCTCTATTTATTTTTTTATATAATTTTACTAAACCTAAAAATCGTTTATATTGAACTTCGTTGTTAATATTATTTATTGCTTCCCCTAACTCTCTTTTTGTACTCGTAACACTTTCTATTTCATTTGTACTTTGTAATTCATTTATTAAAAGTTTATTTGTAAATTTTTCTAATGCAATACTAGGAAGTTTAGACTGTAAAATTTGTATTTTTTTACTATTCTCTATAATTTGCTCATTTAATTTCATTAAACTTTTACTATTAAATAAAAATAATTGATTTTCTTCCTTACTAAATACACCTTTATTTATTGCTTTTAAATAAATATCTGTCCTGTATGTAGCATAAGAGTTAAATCTAGATGAATATTCTTGTTTTATATTTATATTTCCTTTATGAAATAATTTTTTTAATTGTTCATAACTAGACATTTTAGACCTCCTATTAATCAATTTTTT
>CAMBPW010000131.1 GCA_945869755.1 uncultured Gemella sp. | reverse complement strand
TATCAAATATGTGTATAATTAATACCGAGCTAAATTCAGGAAATTTTATTATAGGTGATACGAAAGAAAATAGTTATGTAATTGATTGGGAAAAAGCTATTATCGGAGAATGTGAACAAGATTTAGCACATTTTCTAGCTCCTACTACAACATTTTGGAAAACTGATAAAATTTTAACGCTAAAGGAAATAAATAATTTTTTGTCAGACTACAGACAATATAGAAACTTTGATAGAGAAAAATTTAATAAATATTTAGTATTTACTTGTTTGCGTGGTGTAACATGGTGTAGTATGGCGTTTAAACAATATAGTGAAAAAGAAAAATTATTGACAGATGACTATACTTTTAATAAAATAAAAAATTATTTAGATTATAATTTTTTAGAAAATTTGGAGAAATATTTTAATGACTAATAATGCTAAACGATTTTATTTTACATCTATACTATTAATTGTTACTATTATTGCTATTAATTATATTCCGTTATTAAATTCTGGAGTAAATTATCATATTGAATTACTTAGATCAAAAAAATCAGAAGATATAGCAAGTTATATTAATAGTTTTGGTAATTTTAAATTAATAATCAGTTTATATTTTATGACATTACAAGCAGTAGTAGCAGATATTATGGCAACTCACGTAATCTTTGCTCATAATATAGTTTATGGATGGAAATTAGGAGGTTTTATATCTTGGTTTGGCTCAATGATTGGAACTACGATAAGTTTCTTTTTAGCGAGAAATTTACTTTATTCTATATTTTATCGTTTTGTAAATATAAAATATCGTAATATATTAAACGATTATTTAGACAACTTTGGACCGTTAACAATATTAATGATTAAATCGTCAGGTTTTTTATATTTTGATTTAATAACTTATTTAGCAGGAGCATCTTCTATGAGATACAGTCAATTTATAAAAGCAGTTGCTATCGGTCAATTTTTAAATATGTTTAATATTGCTTATTCTGGAACGTTAAAAATTCGTATTCACAAAGAAATTTCGCTAGTTAGTCTTATTACAGAATATATTTTACCTATTTGTATTTTAATTTATATAGTATCTAAAATAATATTAGAAAAACAGAAAAAGAGGTGATATATTTGCAAGAATTTATATCTAGTTTTGGAGTTTTAGCTCCGATTGTTTATGTTATAATGTGGGTTGTATTGCCTGTATTTTTCTTTCCTGTACCTATATTAGCAGTTGCAGGAGGAATAGTATTCGGATTTGTTGAAGGTAGTTTATTAACATTTTTTGGAGCTTGTGCTAATTGTTATGTTATGTTTATTATTTCAAGAAAATTTGGAAGAGATTATGTTATAAATTTATTAAAACGAAAATTATCAGAAAAACAACATAATAGAATTTTTGGAGTTAGTGATGAAAAATTAATGATTAGCTTAGTAGTTTTGCGATTAATACCATTAGTTCCTTATAATATGATAAATTATGGCTTTGGTCTTACGAACATAAGCACATCTAAATATATGTTAGCTAGTGTTCTAGGAATTATACCAGGGACGATTGTATTTTTAAATTTTGGTGCTACTGCAACAAATGTTTGGAGTTTAGAATTTTTACTTGCATCTGCATTAGTAATTTTACTTACAGTAGGATCGATAAAAATTTCAAAAATTATAGAGAAAAAAGAAAATAAAAAAAGCGATTCTTAATGAATCGCTTTTTATTTATATGTATATCTTTATAATTATCAAAACTGGCGGGAATGTGTGGGAATCGAACCCACCCAAGAGGCTCTTAACCCCTCATACTAGTTTTGAAGACTAGAGAGCACACCAGAACTCATCCACTCCCAATATAATATACATTATACAAAAAAAAGTTTTAAAAATCAATATTTTGTGTAAAATAATTATATTATAAATTTAAAGTGAAAAACAAGAAAACGATTGCGAAAATAAATTTAATTTAATATAATATTCAATAGGGAGATTACGTAAATGGAGGTATTATGATAAAAAATAAAAAAGCTGTTATTACGATGTTAGCAAGTATATTATTAATAAATCCTGTTAATAATATTACAAAAGGAGTAAGCAGTCAAACTATTTTTGAAAATAAATCGTTAGTAGCAAGTTATGATAAAGGCGTTTTAAAACTTAATGAAAAACAAGATTTAAAAAATATAGTTATTAAAGCTACATATAATGGAGTAGTATTGACAATTGTTAAAGATGGCATTAATCAAGGAGAAGAATTAACTTTAACTTTTACCGAAGAAATGTTTAATAAAAAGTTGTTGCCAAATACTGCAACAGTTAGAGAAAGTGTAGTTTTAGAAGGTCAGTTAAATGATAAAAAAATAACTTTTGAAATTAGTTATAGTTATGAAGAAAATAGTTTGCTTGAAAATCAAGTAAATAATATTTCAACTAATCAGTCAGAAAATATAAATACAACACAAGAGAAACCAAAAGTTGAAAAAGAAGAAGAGTCAAAAGACAAAGTTGTAAAATTTGAAGATGAGGGATTAAAGAAATTTATATTAGACAATTTACACGCTTATAATGGAGAAGATAAAGAAGCCGGAATACCCGGAGAGTATGATTTTAAACTTGTAGATAGTAGCTATAGAAAATCTAAAGATGAAACAGAAATCTATATAAAAGATATGGAACAAATAGAAGCGATAGGTATTCGTGGTTATTATGATTTTGAAGCATACTCTAATGCAGAAAGCGAAGAAGAAATAGAAAAATTAAAATTAGAAGTAAAAGATTTATCTGCACTTCAATATGCAAAAAATCTAAAAATGTTAAGT
>CAMBPW010000130.1 GCA_945869755.1 uncultured Gemella sp. | reverse complement strand
GAAATATCTATTCCCATATTTGAATAAAAAGAAGAATCTTCACTAGCAATAGCAGCGTTTTTTACATGTTCACCCATTTCTGAAAGTGGCACAGTTTTTCTCATTAATTCATAATTAATAGTTGCTACTTTTTCACCATTTGAGAAATAAACTTCACTATTAGTGCTAATATTATCAAATTGATCTTTCATTTCTTCATAATTATATGCAGGAATATCTTTAACAAGATTTCCTAGAAAACCTAGAGATAAACCTCCGAAAAAAGTACAAAATACTAAAAGAAGTAGAGCAAAATATTGTAGTGAAAAATATTGTTTAATATTTAGTTTTTCTTTTTTCCTTTTTGCCATAAGAAACCCCTTTAATAAATTATATGATTATTATATCATATTTTTAATAATTAACATAAAATATTTAATGAAATTGTGAAAATAATTTAATTTTGTTTTATTTGTATATTATAGTATAATTAAATAAAAAAAATATGGAGATAGCTATGATAAACTATCCAAATGGAAAAAATAATTTTACTCAAAAAATTAATTATTCTAATCGTGGTATGCAATTAGAAAATGATATTAATATAGCTAATAAATATTATTTGAATAATGATATTGCGATTATTCATAAAAAACCGATACCTATACAAATAGTTGAAGTAGATTATCCTAATAGAAAAAGTGCAATGATAAAAAAAGCATTTTATCAAACACCGTCAACTACAGATTATAACGGTATATTTAATGGGAAATATATTGATTTTGAAGCGAAAGAAACAACTTCTCTTACGTCATTTTCATTAAATAATATTCATGAACACCAAATAGAACATATGAATAAAGTTTATTTACACGGTGGAATTACTTTTATAGTAGTTAGATTTAAAAAGTTAGATAAAACTTTTATTATGCCATTTAAAAAATTTATAATTTATTATGAAAGAGCAAAAAATGGTGGAAGAAAGTCTATAAAAATAGAAGAATTTGAAAAAAATAGTTTTGAAATATTTTTTAACTATAGAATTAGAGTAGATTATATTACATTAATAAAAAAATATGAAAGTGAGTTTTTGTATGAAGAAATGGAAAGATAATATAGAACATATTAGTGCAATAATATTTTTTTCAATTACTATTATAACAATTTTACTTAGTATGTTTATATTTAGAGAGTTTAGTAAAACTCCAGAAATTACTAGAGAAAGTTTATTAGATTCATTAACTACGAGAATATATGATAAAGATAATAACGTAATTGCAACGATAGGAACTGAGCGACGAGAATTTGTAGATAATGAAGATATACCACAAATAGTTAAAGATGCAGTATTATCTGTAGAAGACACGAGATTTTATAATCATATAGGAGTAGATCCAAAAAGAATTATAAAAGCGTTGTTAGTAAATATTGCTTCTGGAGAATCTAAAGAAGGTGGAAGTACAATAACTCAACAAGTTGTAAAAACTTCTCTACTTACATCTTCAAAAACATACGAAAGAAAGCTTCAAGAAGTATTTTTATCTTTAAAATTAGAAAGTAAATATACTAAAGATGATATTTTGGAAATGTATTTAAACAAAATATTTTATTCTGACAATCAATACGGAATAAAAACAGCTGCAAAGTATTTTTATAACAAAAATTTATCTGAATTATCTATTCCTCAAATAGCTTTGTTAGCAGGATTACCTCAACAACCTATGGCTTATAACCCTTATGATAATCCTGAAGCCGCTAAAGATAGGAGAGATACGGTATTGTATGCTATGTACAATAACGATAAAATTACTAGAGCTCAGTATGATGAATTTATTAATGTTCCAATTAATGATGGACTTGTTGATAAAACTAGTAGCGATAGACAATTACAAAGCATTTCTAACCCTAAATACGGAGCTTATATAGACTTTGTAATTAAAGAAATTAGGTCTTCGGCTATATTCTCTGAAGAAAAAGATCCTTTTTCATTAGGATTAAAAATATATACTAATTTAGACCCTAAATTACAAGAATATGTTCAAACTATGCTAGATGAACAGCATACTCCTATGCGACCTCACGCTTCTCAAGCATCAATATCTGTTCTTAATACGAAAAACGGACTCGTTGAAGCTATTGGTGGTGGAAAAAATTACAAATATGGCGGATTTAATTATTCTATAGATGCAAAAATTCAACATGGTTCTTCTATAAAACCTATTATTGATTATGCACCAGGGATAGAATACTATAACTGGGATTCACAAACAAAATTCCTTGACACTCCATATTTAATAGCAGGTACTAACTTTTATATTCAAAACTGGGATCGTGCTTATCATGGAAATATTACAATGAGAAAAGCTTTAGCGATGTCATATAATATCCCTGCAGTTCGAGCTTTTGAAAGTGTTGGTTTTGAAAGAAGTAAGTACTTCGCAGAAAAATTAGGAATAAACATAACATCAGAAGCTCCTACTACTGCTATAGGTGGTAGTGTCGATACTGTGTCACCTATGCAAATGGCTGGCGCATTCGCTGCTTTTGGTAATGAAGGAGTATACAATAAACCTTCAAGTATTGTTAAAGTAATAGATAGATATAACAATGAAATTTCGGGAATAAAAACTGAACCTAAAAGAGCAATGAACGCTTCTACCGCTTTTATTATTACAGATATGCTAAAAGATGTATTAACTACTAACGGTACGTCACCTAATGGGAAAGTGGCAGGTTTTGATATGGCTGGTAAATCTGGTTCAAGTACTTTTGACGAAAGTGCTGCTATAAACTTCGGTATAGATGTAGTAAATTCTACTAAAGATAGTTGGA
>CAMBPW010000129.1 GCA_945869755.1 uncultured Gemella sp. | reverse complement strand
ATGAAGATAATACAGAAATGTTTGTAATGATAGCAGATCAACAAGCACTTACAGACAATGCAGATAATCCAAAAAAAATAATTGAAAATATTACAGAAGTAGCATTAGATTATTTAGCTATAGGAATAGATCCTACAAAAACTACAATATTTATTCAATCACAAATACCTCAAATAGCAGAATTAACTATGTATTATATGAATCTAGTTACTTTAGCTAGAGTCCAAAGAAATCCAACTGTAAAACAAGAATTGTTAAGTAAAAATTTTGGTGAAGGTATTCCAACAGGATTTTTGACATACCCAATTAGTCAGGCGGCAGATATAACTGCATTTGGAGCTACACATGTTCCAGTAGGAGAAGATCAAAAACCGATGTTAGAACAAACAAGAGAAATAGTTAGAGATTTTAATAGAATTTATAATAAAGAAGTTTTAACATTGCCAGAAATAGTTTTACCACCGAAAAATCAAGGACGTTTAATCGGGATTGACGGAAATGGAAAAATGAGTAAATCTTTAAACAATGGAATATATTTAGGAGATAGTGCAGAAGAAATTAAAGCAAAAATAATGAAAATGTACACAGATCCGAATCATATTCGTGTTGAAGATCCTGGACAAGTAGAAGGGAATGTTGTATTTACATATTTAGATATATTTGATGATAGAAAAGATGAAATAGAGCAACTTAAAGAACACTATCGTCAAGGAGGGCTAGGAGATGTAAAATTAAAATTACGTCTAAATGAAGTTATGCAAGAAATATTACGTCCAATTCGTGAACGCCGTGAAGAATTTGCTAAAGATAAAGCAGAAATTTATAATATGTTAAAATTAGGTAGTGAAAAAGCAGAAAAAGTAGCAGCTAAAACTTTAGAAGATGTAAAAGATGCAATGGGAATAAATTATTTCAAATAAATAAATTTTTAAAGGTTATAAATTTATAGTTAAATTATTCTTAAAGCTACTTTAATATATTTTAAATAGCTACACTTGCATTTGATTATATTACAAATAAAGATTTCAAGATATAAAATTTTAATATGAGCGGTATACATAATAAATTTTGCATATAACTCTAGTGAATTGTGAAAACTTTTGACTAATATTTATTTTCATACTATAATATTTTTAGGGAGATTGCAAAAGGAGTCAGGTATGAAATTTTCAAAAAAAATATTAACAACAATAATAACAGGAGCAGTGGCTATTTCTTTATCAGCTTGTTCTAGTAAAAGCCCAGGTACAGCTAAGGATGGGAATGAACAAAAAATAGAAATGGCAGCATTAAAGTTAGTTACAGCAGTAGAAAAGGGGAATTATAAATTAGTTAGCACAGAAGAATTAAAAAAATGGATTGACGAAAAACAAGACATAATAATTATTGATACTATGCCAGCAGATAGTTATGCAAAGCAAAAAATACCAGGAGCAGTAAATGCAGAATTACCTGTGAAAATGGAAGACGTAAAACCTGAACAAAGAGAAGCATTTATTAAAGCATTAGGAACAGACAAGAATAAAAAAGTAGTAATTTATTGTGGGTTTGTTGGATGCGCAAGAAGTGATGTAGGAGCTTTAATAGCAAAAGAAGAAGGTTTTAAAGAAGTTTATCGTCAACCAGGTGGAATTATAGCTTGGATTGATGCTGGATATAAACTAGGATAAATATTTTTATAAGAGTGGATTTAAATTGTTATTAGAAAATAGCTTTTTAGCCACTTTTATTTTAATTATATGATTATAATACCAGCAAAGAAGTTGTAGTTAGAAATGGAGAGTTTGGGAAAAATTTAGTAGCTATTGTTGATAATAAAGAAATAGATTATGAAATTTTAGTAAAACTAAATAATAAAATTATAAGGAAAGGTATATTAGTTAATAATAATTTAGAAACTAATAATATCTATAGTGAAAATAATATTGATAAAAGTGCTACATACATAAAAAATTACCTAATACTGGGATAGTAAATAATAATTATTATATGGAAATATTAAGTTTATGTTTATTGTTAATTTTTTCATTTTATAAAATAAAACATAAAAAATATTTATAAATTTATAAGACATCATTTTTGATGTCTTTTTATTTTTATTATGTTTGTATATTTTTACTAGATTTTAATTGGATTATATTATATAATATAAAGGTTGTGTAATTTTATATATGGATAAAAGGTAGGTTTTAGATTTATTAGCCACGTATTAGATTATAATTTATAAAGAAAAATTACATGGCAAGTTAAAAAATAAATAAAAACTTCATATATGAAGATACAAGGAGAAATAAATGACAACATTTGAAGAGCTAGGAGTAAGTAGAGATACCATTAATTCTTTATTTGCAATGGGATTTATTGAGCCTACGGGTATTCAAGAAGAAACTATTCCTTATGTTTTATCTGGAATTGATGTTTTGGCACAGGCACAAACAGGATCTGGAAAAACTGGTGCTTTTGGAATACCATTAGTAGATAGTGTAAGAAAAAATGACGCAGTTCAAGCGTTAATATTAGCTCCAACAAGAGAACTTGCTCAACAAGTTGGAGAACAGTTGCGTTTAATGTCGAAAAATAAAGGGTTAAAAACAAGTATTATATTTGGTGGAACTAGTATTGAGCGACAAATACAAGATTTGCGTAAAAATCCGCAAATAGTAGTAGGGACACCCGGTAGAATTATAGATCACATTAATAGAAAAACTTTAAAACTTAATAATATAACACATTTAGTTTTAGACGAAGCAGATGAAATGCTTAACATGGGATTTATTGATGATGTTAGATTTATTTGTGGAAAAATAGATAACAATCATCAAATGTTATTATTCTCTG
>CAMBPW010000128.1 GCA_945869755.1 uncultured Gemella sp. | reverse complement strand
GTTTCTTCAAATTTTCTATTTTCAACTTTATAATTATATAGAATAGCATTTATTTCTGCACCTAATATTAAAACATATCCTGTAAAATAAAGCCACATAATAAATAGCATTATTGCACCTATAGAACCGTAAGTTTTTATATAATTTGAAAAGTTATCAATATAATATCCGAATCCTTTACTCAACAAAATCCAAGATAAAGAAGCGAATAATGCCCCTGGAATTGCATGAGAAATCTTTAATTTTACATTTGTTGCCAATATATATATAAGTATAAATATAAAAAATGTAAATATTAAAGGCAATATATAAGTTATATATCCCCAAATAATATGAAAACCATCATCAAAATTTAATTTATGAAATAATATATAAGTTATTTTTTTACCAAAAACTAATAATATTAGCATAATAAATATACCTATTAAAAGTATAATTGTTAAAAATATACTTATAAATCTTACTAGAAGCCAAAATCTCTCATCTTTTACCCTAAATGCAATATTAAATGCATACATCAATCCATAAATTCCATTTGATGCTGCCCACAATGTAAAAATTATACCAATAGTCAAAATTGTATCACTTTTATTGTTTAATACTTCACTAATCATACTAAATATGTAATCTCCTAGCACTCCGGGAGCTTCTTGATTAATTTTTTCTAAAACATAATCTTGATTTATATTAAAGTATGGGGTTAAGGCAATAGCTACTATAAGCATTGGAAGTATTGATAAAACCAAATAGTAACTGAGGTTCGCAGATACTAATGATATATCATCATATAAAATTCTATAATATAATTCTTTAATAAATTTTTTTAATGTTAATTTATTTTTTGGATATTCTTCAACAAACGAATAATTTTTATCTGGTATTAACATACTATTATAAAATTATTTTAGCAATTGTTTTAGCAAATGCGTAATAATTAGGAATAGAAGATAATTTAAATATTTTTTTGTTCTGAATTTTATTATATTTTTTTTTATCTACTATTACAAAATCTTTTTCTTCTAAATATTTTTTATATTTAGTAATTTTTAATTGTTCGTCTGTTGAATATTTTTTTTTCTTGGGTATTAATAAAGAATATGTTACAATTCCTATTCCAACTAAAAAAATAATATTTTTTTTGTTCATTAATTACCTCCTTAATCTAAGTATATAATATATTATTATATTATTATATCATCATATTTATATTGTTTCAAATTTATTTACCAATACAATTGTAATATAAAAAACGACACCTTAAAAGGTATCGTTTTAAATTATTTGTTCAAGCTTGATTTGTATCTAGCAGCTGCATTTTTGTGAATTAAATTAGTTCTTGCAGCTTTATCAATTTTTTTGAAAGCAAGGCTTACTAACTCTGCAGAATTGTCAGCACCCTCAGCTTTAGCTAATTTTGCTTTTTTTATTGCTGTACGCATTTCTGATTTTTTAGCAGAATTAGCAGCATTTATTTTTGTATCTTTTCTTACACTTTTAACTGATGATTGAATATTTGGCATACGTTTCACCTCCTAAATATATTTATTACTAAGAAATATTAATTAATATTCTTAATTACGAATAATTAAGTATTGCTAAAATGCAACTATGTAATTTTATCATATTATATTCTACATTTCAACACCTTTTTATTATTTTATTCTATATTTTCAATTATTTTATTAATAAATAAATCTAATATAGTATATTTATCAATATAAGATGTTTTTAATTGTTTATCAAACTCACTACATAATACTATATATTTTAATATGTTTTCTAACTTTAAATTATTAACTTTTTCTGTTGCCAGTTGCACTCTATATGGATGTATATTTAACTTATTTGCAATATCTTTTTGTGAAAAATTTTCTAATAATAATATTTTTACTTTATAATACGTTCTTATTTGTGATGAAATTAAAGATAATAAAAATATTGGTTCCTCATTTCTTAATTTTAAATTTGTATATATTTCTCTTAATTTATAATATTTTTTAGAAAATAGTTCATTTGTTAACGAAAAAACGTCATATTCTAAATTTTTAGAAATTAAAAATTCAATATCTTCTTTAAATAGTTCTGTTACTTCTTTGTTATAATAATATAAATCAATTTTTGATAATTCCTGCTTTATATTGAAAAAATCTTTGTTTGTACATAATAAAATCAAGTTAATTGCCTCATTATTAATAACAATCTTTTTATCTTTAAAATATTTTAAAATATATTTATACAATTCTTCTTCTGTAAAGTTTTTAAAGATTTTTATTTCTCCTAATTCCTTTATCTGTTTTATAATTTTTTTTCTGCTGTCTACTGTATTATTTATTAAAATTAAAATTACATCTTTATTTGGATTCAAAATATATTTTTCTAATAAATTAATATTATATTCTATTTTATTTTTTTTAGGTTTTGATTCTAAAAATACGCAATTTTCTGCTACTATTAATTTTTTATTAGAAAAAAAACCTGAACTTTGGCACTCATATATTAAATTTTCTATTATCGTTTCACTCATATTAAATTTTATATATGAAAAATCATCAAAATTTTCTCCTAAATATTTATCTTTAATTTTCTTTTGAAAATTATTTATTGATTCAATATTTTCTCCATATAATAAATATATATTTTTCATTGAATAGTTTCCTTGTTAACTTCAAATTTTTTGTTTAAATAACTTATTGTAAAATTTTCTCCATAATTATCTATTTTAATATCATTAAAAATATATGTATTTTTATCTTTTAATATTTTCACAGTTATATTTTTAAAATTAGATAGTTCTATAATTTATTTAATTTTTTATTATTAAATTATTTTTTAAATAATTATTATATTTTT
>CAMBPW010000127.1 GCA_945869755.1 uncultured Gemella sp. | reverse complement strand
TATTACTACCGAATATATTTCCTTGGAAAAAGTTCCAGGAACTATGAAATGCACTTACTATAAATAAATTTCCTGTTAGTATATATATTAAGCCTAATAATATTCCTGCTATAAATAAATTAAATAATGCTATTTTAGAAATGTTATCATTTAGAGAATGAAGTAATGAGAAAAATAAGGCTGAAAATATGACAGAAAAACTATTACCTAATGCTTTTGAAAAGTGTGGCATTAAATATCCTCTTATTAATATTTCTTCATACATTCCTTGAAAAATAAAAAATAAAAATGCTAGTATAATAAATATAAAATTTTTCGAGTTAAATTCTGAAGTTACAGTTATTGAATTTGTAAATAGTATTATAAAGAATATAACTGAAATTAAAATTATTCCTAGTAAATATGATACAATATAATTTTTAAAGGCATTTTCTTTTATTATTCCTAAATTTTTAGGTTTCATATTTGATGATAATTTAGCAAAAGTTATTACTATTACTATAGAGATAATCATAGTGATACTGCCACTTACACTTGTTATATTTGAATGTATGTACGGATATTCTATTTCAACAAAAGTAAATATTTTATTTGTTGGTGGAACTGCAATCAATAAAATTAAATTAATTATTTCGCTAAGTAATATTGTACCTATAACAACTCCTAGAGATACAAAAATGTTAAATAATTTTGAGTTGTTTTTTATACAATTTACGTGATTTTCATACATATATTTTCTCTCCTTTTATATAAATACATCGTTAATTTTATACTACTATAATTTTATTGTAAACGCAATAAATAATATTGAAAACATACTTGTAATATGTTATATTTTTTATGTAGGGTAAATATATTTTAAGGAGAAAAAATATGAAAATAATAATGTTCACCACTAGGATATTTGACTAATAGGTTATTGGTCTTTATTTTATTAATATTATTGAAGGTGGATAATTAAATGAAAAATAAAAAAATTTTAAAAATAGTATTAACTGGTATATTAACGTTAAGTATTACTTCAAATTTTAATTATGCGAATGCTTATAATATTAAAGTAGTTGACGTATTGCCTAGTAGTGAAGATGTAAAATTAGAAATAATTGAGAGCAGTAGTAAAATTATAGAAGTTAAAGTTAGGGCTAAAAAAGATGTTCAAAATGTTGTTTTAAGATTAGAACTATCTCCTGGTAAATATACTGTTTTGAATATAAACAGTTAAAAACAGGAGAAGTAACATCATTTGAAATTGATATAGAAAAAGAATTATCAAAAAAATTGTTGCCTGATACTGCTATAATTAAGAAAAAAGAATTTTTTAATGCGAAATTAAATAATCGTGAAATAAAAGGAACTCTTACTTATGAAGTTGAAGATTTTTCTGTAGAAAATATTGATAATACTGTATCTAAAAAACAAGAAATAACAAAACAAATAGATAATACAAGAAATGACAGTACAGAAACAAAACCAATAGATAACACAGAAAGCAATTCTGTAGAAACAAAACCAATAGATAATACAGAGAATAACTCCGTAGAAACGCAACCTACAGATAATCCGCAAGAAGATAACAAAAATTTGGTAGTTGACGGAAGTGTGTTAAATGTAAAAGTTTTAAACAACGATAAAGGTTTAGAAAATAGCAAAGCAAGATTGTTTAGAATGGATGGGAATATACCTAACGTAGTAGCGAATTTAACTACAGATGAAAATGGGTATATTAAAGTTGAAAATTTAATTCCAAATAGTGAATATGAAATAAGAATGTTGAATAGAAATGTAAAATTTGATAAAGATGCAGTTAGATTTACTACAGATCCAACAGGAAAAATTCACACTATAAATGGAGAAGTAATTACTGACTTTTCAACACCGATTGCTTTTAAATCTTATGAAAAAACTTCAACAGAATTACAAACAGCAAAAGTAACTTTTAAAGTTTTAGATAAAGATAGTGGAAATTTTGTTAGTGGAGTAGAATTCACAGCAAATATAATTAATCCTTTATCTTCATACAAAAATGCAACATCTGACAATAATGGAGATGTAACTTTTGACTTGGAAGGTGCAGAAGGAGGTAAGCAATATACAGTTTGCGTTTCTAAAAATGCACAATTTAATTATGAATTTGAACCAGCAGAAATTACATTAACAGTAGATGAAGCAGGAAAAGTAACATTTAATGAGAATACAGAAGCAATATTTAAAGTTAAAGCAGTAGATAAAACTAATTTAAAAGTAGAACTTGAAAATAAAATAAAAGAAGCCGAACAACTAATTAAACAATCTAAACAATCACAATTAGTAGATGAATTGCAAATTATAGTTGAAAAAGCAAAAGAAGAGCTGTCTAAAGAAACAATTCCAGGATATGTAGAAGGATTTATTTCTCAATTAATAGAAAAAATTGAGAAAGTTAATGAAGCTAATAAACCTGTTGTTAAATTTGCAAATATACCTACGATTTTAGTTAATAACAATGGTCAACCAGTAGTTTTAGAATCAATAACTTTTGATATTTACGAAAAAGATACGACTAATAAAGTTAAGACTGTATTTTCTGAAAATGGAATGTTATCTGATATTCAACTTGATAGTTCAAAAGAATATACTTTAAAAATAAGTGATAATAATAATTATAGTGCCGACCCAATAAACTTTAAATTTAAAGAAGAATACGGAGAGTTTGTACCTGTAAAAATAGAAAATGAAGAAACATTATTTGAAATTTCAGTTGATAAAGATGATACTTTAAAACTAAGTGATGAGCAAAAATCAAAATTAAGTGAATTATTTAATAAAGATAACAATTTTTATAAAAAATATTCTAATTTAACAGATGAAGCTAATGCGAAATATTGGGGAAGAAACAAACCTATA
>CAMBPW010000126.1 GCA_945869755.1 uncultured Gemella sp. | reverse complement strand
GGCAATGTATGGAAGAGGAGCAATTTTTTCAGCATTATCTGTTTTTATTTATCAAGGAATAATTACACTATTTTCGTTTTCTATAAATGATTATGTAACACCTAAAATGCTTGATAATATTTCATTAGTAGGTGCAATTATGATATTTTGCATAGGTGTAAATGTATTTGCTAATTTGAAAATTAGAGTAGGGAATCAACTTCCTGCATTAATATTCGTAATAATTTTTACTTTACTGAATATATTTTAAGTGAATAATGTTTTTTATAAATAGTATAGACAACTCTATACTATTTTTTATTTTATTTAATAAATAGTAAGATTGAAAATAAATTATTTTATATGGTATAATTAGTAAATCAAATATGAAAAAGAAGGTTATTTATTATGGTTGAAACATTAAACCAAACAAAAGATATTTTTGTTGATACTGTACTTATTAACGATGATATTTTAATAAAAAAAATTAAAAATAATGTAAATAATGTTAAAATTTCTATTGTTTTAAATTCATATAGAAAAGCAACTAATTTAAAAAATATAATTGATAATTTATTACAACAAACTTTTAAACATTTTGAATTAATAGTTGTTGATGATTTAGTAAACAATGACATAGAAAATATTTTTGAACAATATAATAATTATGAAAATATTAATTACATAAAAAAACAATTAGGTTCAAAATCTAGTGCCAAAAATATAGGTCTTGATTATTCAAGGGGAGAGTATGTAATTTTTATTGAAGAAGATATTGTAAATTTAGAATATAATTATTTAGAAGTTTTATATAATAAAATAAGTAAAACTAATTCAGATATTGTTATATTGGCAAATGCTACAAACTTAAATTTCTTTAATAATTTAAATAAAGAAGAATTACTTACTGGTAGTGAATTAATAACATTAGAAGTATCAGAATATAAGCATAACTCAGATTTTTGTTTAACTTCATTTATATTTAAAAAACAATTTTTAAATATTTATAATCTACATTTCAATACTGAATTGCTTTTAGGAGAAAATATTTATTTTAAATTACAATGTTTTGATGTCGCAAAAAAAATTAATATTTGTAATAATAGTAGCTTTTTAAAGAAACATTCTACAAAAAGTAAAGATAATCAACAATTAAATGAAACATTATCACACAGAATGTTATCTACTATTAACAAAATTGAAAAATTTTCTAAAGGAAAAAAATATAATTCAGAGTTATTAATTTTATGTGGTTATTTATATTTACAATTGTTGGCAGAGAATAACAAAGATATAGAGAAAATTGTTATAAAAGAAATCAATTCTAAAAAAGATTATTTTAAATTAGATAGTTTTTTTAATAAATTTTTGCTTAACATTTCTCCTAAGATTTTTGCAAATTATATTTTGAAAAATAGTGAGGAGTAGTAGTTATGAGAAAAATTTTGCATAATATTTTTGCATATGCGTTTATTTGTTTATTTTCTTTAGCACTTATTTGGATAACTGTCGCACCGTTTGTTTATGAGAGAATTTTGAATCCATTAGCATTATTATTAGGTGTTGTAGTAATTTTTATTTTTTCTATTTTTGTTACGAGGAAAATTTTAAATAGTGATAATGATATTTTGAAAAAATATAATAAATATATTGTTATTTTTTACGTTCTGTTTCAAGGTATTATATTGTCTATGGATACATTAAATTTTTCTGACGGAGCAGAGATTGAAAATGAAGCACATTATATGCTAAATTACGGAAGATTTTCTGGAGAAAGATACTTTTTAGTTTATCCGAATAATATTAATCCTACTATTATTTTATATTGGATATACAGAATTGCAAATTTTATTGGAATATCAGAAGTTTTAGCGTTACATCTATTCTGTTTTGCAGTAACAAGTGCCACAATGTTTTTAACATATAAGACGGCAGGGAAAATTTTTACTAAACCACAGCAAACTTTAGTTTTGTTATTAATGGTTGCTTATATACCTTTCCAAATGTATAGTTTGTTTTATTATTCTGATACTTTTATGGTATTTATCGTTTCTTTAATAATTTATGTATTAGTACCTTCTGACGGCAGTTTTATTTTTAGAAGTAAACATATTATTGCAGTAGCTATTATTATAGCTTTTGGTTGGAATTTACGTTCTAACATAATAATAGTTTTGCCTGCATTATTAGTGTATCTTGCTTTTTTCAAATGGTATAAAAAAATTATTTTGTTACTAACAACTTTTGTAATATCGTTTTTACTTTTTGGTAAAGGTTTTGATATGCTATGGTCTTATTACGGATTTTTTGAAGATAGCGGTTATAAGTTTCCAATGATGCATTGGGTTATGATGGGGCTGAGTATTCAAGGTGGAAGTTATAACTGGCAAGATTTTCAATATACATATTTAAGTCAAGATAAAATGTCAGATGACATTAGTTTATTTTTCAATAGAATTATCCATAGACCATTATTTTTAAATTTAGTAGTTTTTGTTTTAAAAATTAGAGGTAATTGGAGTGATGGTACGATAAATTATACTAACGGTACAAGAGCGTTGCGAGATGGGGATGGATTCCTTTGGCAACTGTTTTATGGAAGTAACAACAGTATTTTTATTTATTTATCACAAATGTTATATGCAACGATAATTTTTTCTATGGTTTATTATATGTATAAGCGTAGAAAACAATTTATTACATCAATGTTTCTTTTCCAAATAATTATTTTTGGAGTGTTTATGTTTCATCTAATTTGGGAAGCAAAACCTAGATATGTCTATTCTTGGATGCCAGTAATATTTTTACTTGCTGTTAAAGGATTAACAATATTTGCAGAAGAAACAAAAATAACTATTTTCGATAAATTTAAGAAAAAAGTTTTAATTGCTTTTGTAATAATATTTTCTCTACAAA
>CAMBPW010000125.1 GCA_945869755.1 uncultured Gemella sp. | reverse complement strand
CTTGTAGATAAAGTTATGTATCCAGAAAATAATAAGCCACAAAAAAAAGAAAAAAGTAAAAAACTACAAAAAAAGTAGAAAAGAGCGAATAACTTTTTAGCCTAAGGAATAATTTAAAAAATATTATTCTCCTTAGGCTTTTTATTATACAGAAAAAAAATCATTGCGAAAACTAACAGAAAAAGAAAAGCTAGAAATCGCAATGAATGAAATTAAAAATTTACATATTGAATTTGATGAAGACATGTATTTGCAAATAAATATAAAATAATTTATAGTATATACTAATAATCTTTTTCACTTATAATATAGCATAAAAAATTAAAAAAAAAAAAAAAAAAAGACTTATAAATAATAAATATTTATGATATAATAAAATAATTAGGGTAAAAACTAATAAAAAGAGACTCCCTAAAACTGAGGATATTATTGTATGGTTATAGTAGTTTTTATCATTTCAGATTACGCATTGTGGATGAAAGATATGAGCAGGGATTCCCGTTGGATGAGAATGAAGAGTTCTACATTGGAAAGTCGATAGCCGGACTGAAGTTAAATCAGTCGGCGCAGAATCCGATTACGTATTTGAATCCACGGTAGAGAGAAAATTCAAATTTTTGAAACTGAGAAATCAGAATTGATGGAGATGTTTGAAATTAAGCTTAAAGCAGTAGCGGTTAGTAAGAAACTTAAAGAATATAAAGAAATAAAGAGTTTAATGCATCGAGCATTTCCCGAAAGAGAGCAAATTCCTATGTGGCTGCTTCATATATTAGCAATTAGAAAATCGGTAAATTTTTCTGCTTATTATGATGAAGATTTATTTTGTGGTATTTCATATACTGTGAGTACTGAAGAACTCGTCTTTATTTTATATTTAGCAGTAAATGATAAAATTCGTTCAAAGGGTTATGGGTCTGCGATTCTTCAATGTATAAAGCGAAGATTTTCAAACAAAGCAATTGCATTGAATATTGAACCCCTAGACCAGAAAGCTGACAATTATGCTCAACGAATAAAGCGATTTGAATTTTATTTGAAGAACGGATTTGTAGATACGCACTATCAAATCAGTGATAACAGTGACAATTATCAAATCCTTGCCACAACAAAACAGTTTTCAATTATAGAATACAAACTTGCGATAAAACAATTATCGTTTGGACTCTACTCACCGCAAATTAAAGAACACACAAATTAAAAAAAAACAGTTTGTTTAATTGGATAAATCGGAAGTTTCGGGAGTCATGTTATGCACAAAAAGGATATCCTAAAATTATTCGTTATTATTATAATAGCCATTATATCAGGAGCAATATGTGGCAAACTGGTATCGGATATTTGTCTTTTTTCTATAAAAATAATTACATGGTATGGATTTTTTATCCATGCCCCGTATTTATTATGCAACCAAAATTAAAAGTAAGGAAAAAATAATTTAACCTTACTTTCTTTCTATGTATATAATTTTATCTTGGCGTTAAAACGCAAGCCGTCCCATTTAAATCATTCAGTTCAAAAATCAAATTGTTATTAGGTAATAATAGAACCGGTATCCCTATCATTCCCCACAATTTTCTTTCTTCAAATTCTGGACGATTATCACGTAGCTTCAAAAATCTCTTTAAATTAGCCATAGATTCCGTAATATTTACTTCTTCATAGACTATTCCCTGGTTTCTTAATTCTTCGACAAATGCTTTTGTATCTGGACATTTGTCGCTAAAAAATAATATGTATTTCATTGCATACTCCTTTATTTTAAATTTTATTATTAAACATATATCATTAATTTCCATTTACAATTTTATTATAATAATATTCTATCTGCTCTGCGGTTGTTGCATTTCCTCGCAAATCATAATAAGCACCATCTTTTTCTAATATTAATGTAGGGTAACTTCTAGCCCCAAATTCGGCAACTTTAATATAATCTTCATGGTATCCAGCATTTATTTTTAATTTTTCTTCTAATTCTTCAATAAATAAATTGTTATCTATATTATATTTTTCTGCTAATTTTTTATATGTTTCTATATCTGATAAAGACATACCATCAATAAAAAATAATTTTTGCAAATCGTTTGCTAAAGAAATTTTTTTATCGTTCTTCACAAATTTCGATATAATCGAATATCCTATCGCCGGGTGGTATGAATCTAGTATATGCGTACCTTTACTCAAAAGTTCATTATAATTTTTTCCGAAATTAATATCATAAATTTCTGATATTCGTTTGTTTGCTTCTGAAATATGACTGTACATACCTATCGAATTTCCTTGATTAAATAATCCTCCTGATAATACTTCTATTTCAATATCATTATATTTAGAAGTAAATTGTTTTAGCACTTTTCCAAAACCATAACACCAACCACAATAAGCATCCCAAATATAATAAATTTTCATTTCTAAAACCTCCTAAAATTGTACACAACAAATATTACACTAATTAGTAATAAATGTAAAGTAGGTACTTTTAAGATAGTTAGTTTCATAAAAGATACTAATAAAATAAATAACATTATTAATACTAATAGATAAAAATATAGGAGCTGACCCTAAAGTGAAAATATTAATAAGATAAAATTTTAAAATCTTGATAATATCAACTTTTTAGTATAGAAAAACCTATTTAATAAAAATTTTTCTAACTTTTAGGTCAGTCCCGTATAATATATTAATTTAAAATACCTACTTGTGTTTCATACATTTTTTTATATCGCCCACCTTGTTCTAGTAGCTCTGTATGTGTTCCACTTTCTACTAATTCCCCTCTATGCAAAACAAATATTTTGTCTGCATTTTTTATCGTTGATAATCTATGAGCAATTATCAATGTCGTTCTACCACTTTTCACTTCTTCGATTGCTCGTCCGACATATTGTTCAGTTTCACTATCAACGTTCGCAG
>CAMBPW010000124.1 GCA_945869755.1 uncultured Gemella sp. | reverse complement strand
ATTGTATCCGTTTGGATACTTTGGATACTTTCTTCTTTATTTTTTATATTTACTAAAATATCCATCATTTCTTTTCCGTCATCTTTTATGTATTTATCATTAACAGATATTTGTTCAATCTTACCATTTTTTTCGCGGTATATTCCTAATATAGCTTTTTCTTCTATGTTTTTTAATTCTAAATTTATTGTATTAGTTACTTTCATTAAAGATGCTGGAACTAAATTTTCTTCTGTTTCTTTTAATAACAATAACAAATCTTTTTCATCCGATTTTATTGCATTTGATAAATTTAATTTATTAAATCTCTCTACATCTAATAAGTTATCAAAATAAAAGGCATTAGCATCTAATATAGATTCTAATTCAGGCAATACTTGTAATTTTTGAAATGTCGATCCTTTATCAGAAATTAATATATTTTCAAATTCTCCATTTCCATTCGCAAAATCTATTAATGTTTGTTCTGCAGTTTGACCTTCTCTTATTGGAAATATCCCTGTTAAGTGCATAAAGTGTTCTTTTCTAAATTCTACTGTTATATTTTTTATTTCTTCATTATCTTTATAAAAATAATTTATTTTTGTATCTGCTAAATTGTTTAAATACCATTTAGCTACTTGTTGTATTTGTATTGCATAACGATTTAATTTTCGCAATTCATTACTTCTTATAACGTGATAATTTCTCTTATTCATTGACACATTAGGAGAACTTATTAAAGGTTGAGGCTGAGTTTGATTTGGCGACAAGTCATTCAAAAGTTGTGGTCTTTCCACTTCAGGTAGAGGTGTTGCCTGTTGACTTCGATCAACTAAATCCCCGATTGTACCCTCAACATTTTTATTTTGCCTTGTTTCCTCAAGGTTATTTTTTTGTCTTTTTTTATTTCCACATTTTGTTCTGTAGATATTGTATCCGTTTGGATACTTTGGATACTTTCTTCTTTATTTTTTATATTTACTATATTTTTGATCCTATCTACTATACTCATTTCTTTATATACTCCTTTTTTATTTTTTAGTATATCGTTCCAATCTACCTTTTCTTTTTTATTTTCTCCTCCTGGTAAATCATATACTAATTTTATCCCTTTTTGTTTTAATTTTTCGATAAATTCTTTTCCTGCTTTATCATTATATACTGTTATTGTAATTGTATTGTGATTTTTTTCTTCGTCAAAATATGTTGTTTCTTTTATTATGAAATCAAGATATTTGTTTGCTTTTGATAAATCTAGTTTTCTTTGTTTTCTGCTCTTTTTAGTATGTATTCTGTAAAATACCTTGAGACTACTATTTCTTTTAATCCTTCCATTGATATTAGTTTTACGTTATTTAGTTTTTCTTTATGTAATTCGTAGTAACTCATCATATCTATTGGAGCTTCAAAAAATATTAGTTTGTCCACTTTATTTCCGATATTTACATTAAATACTGCATTTCCTTCTGTTCTGTATATTATTTGTTTTAAATATCCTTTCCCTTTGTATCTTTCTTTGTTTGGTGTTATGCCTTGCATACTTGCACCAATTATGTTTTTTCTTCGTCTAAATATTTAAAGACGATTACTTTTTCTTCGTAACCGTCTTTTGTTTTTTTGTTTACTAATGCTAAATTTCCTGTTTTAAAAAAATAGTCTATTGTTTCATCTGATAGTCCTCTATTTTCTTTTAAATATTTTCTTCCTTTTGTAAAGTCTATCTCATAATTTTTTAGTTTATAATTAAGATAAAGTTCGTAGTGATATACCAAACTATGTGCGATAACATTAGTATAAATATGGCAATATAACACATATTAAAAAATAATAAACTGTTATATCAAGAGGGTATATTAATGAAGCATTGTGTCGCTAGTTATAAAAAAAGAATAGAGCAAGAAAAACGTTTAATATTAAGATATGAAGAAGACATATTTTATACAGTAGAAGTTAGAAAATTGAAAAAAGAATACTTTATAGCTCAAATGATGAAAAAATATAATGAACATGCTTCAAAAAGTAATATTAAATATTTAGAAAATGTTATTAATAATAAATTTAGAAAAAAATAAGTAAAATAGTATCATTTTTTTAGCATTAAAGTAATAATTAAACTGTTGTATTTTCTTACTCTATGGCGTATAATATTAATTAAGCTAGTAATAAGAGAACTGGGGGTCATACATACCTCTACCGTGAGCTGTCGGGTCAGAAATAACAGTCATAGCGAAAATGTGTTACGGTTAGATTTAATCCGTAGACCAAAGCGTAGGAGCGGGAACGTATGCGTCCTAAAAATACGTTAAAAATCAACAAAAGCAGCCAATAAAGGCTGTCTTTTTTCTTTTATATTTAATTCTAACGAGTAGAAAATAAAAAATGATATTAAAGTATCAAAAAATAATAACAGGGCATTTAATTTATTTAAAATTTATATCCTGAAATAGTTTAGAAATAATAAAAATATAATATGTATAGATAGGATACAATCGTAGTGATAAAGTTCTTATAAGTCTATCGGTAACAGTATTTTCAAGTATATTAGGCTTAATGACTATAATATTCAAATATTTATTTAGTAATACTAAAGACACTACAGACTATATTCATAAATTTATATTAAAAGATAGATAATATAAGAAACAATTATTTGAAAAATAAACGTAAATATTTTATAATAAAAAGTAAGTAATAAGAGAGCTAGCGGTTCTACATACCTCTACCCGTAGCCTAGGGGTCAGAAATATGGGTCATTAGCGAAATGTAGTACGGTTAGATTTAATCCGTAGACCAAAGCGTAGGTGAAGAAACATAATTGTTCTAAAAATACGTTAAAAATCAAAAAGACAATCGTAATGATTGTCTTTTTTATTTCTTAATTCTTAATTTGTAAAAGCTAGACAAAAAAAGGCATCTATGTTAGGCTCAGATAAACTACCACATTTGTCTGAAAGGAACTAACATAAATGACCTATACCCATGAACCACAAATG
>CAMBPW010000123.1 GCA_945869755.1 uncultured Gemella sp. | reverse complement strand
TCTACTAAATTTTCAATAGCTGTCGTCGTATAAAACGCTGTATGAGGTGTATAAATAATATCATCACGCTCTATTAAACTTCTTAGTAATTCATCTTCTACAACTTCATTACTTAAATTTTTAGGAACAAATTTATGTTCATTTTCATAAACATCAAGACCTGCTCCTAATAATTTTCCGTTATCTAAATAGCGAAGTAATGCTTGAGTATCGACTAACATACCACGTGCTGCATTAATTAAAATAGAATTTTCTTTCATTTTTTCTAAAAATTTATCGTCAACAAGATGTTTATATTGCTCAATTGCTGGCATATGAAGAGTAATAATATCAGAATTGCTAATTAAATAATCTAAATCTACATATTTTAATATAGTTTTATTTTCTTCATTTTCTACAATGTCATACCCTAAAACATTTGCACCTAATGAATGAAATAATTTTGCTGTTTGTGTTCCTATACGCCCCGTTCCAATAACTCCTACTGTTAAAGTTCTAAGTTCACGTGATAAAATTTCTGGTTGCCAAGAAAAATTATTTTTTTCAACTCTATTAAAAATTTTCTTATAATTTCTACTTAAATACAACGTCATTCCGATAACGTGCTCTGCAATTGCATTAGGCGAATATGACGGTACATTTGTCATTTTTATTCCGTAATCTTTCATTAACTCTATATCAAAAATATCATACCCCGCAGAACGAGTAGCGAAAACTTTTATTTTTTGTTCTTTCGCAAAATCATAAATTTCTTTTGCTAGAGGTTGATTTTGTGCAAAAACTAATCCTGATGCACCACGTATTAAATCAATATTGTTTAAAGTTAGTGGCTCAGATGTAGAAATTATTTCTATATTTTTATTTTTTTCACACCAAGCACTAAAAGATTGTTTTTCATCTTCTCTTAAATTAAATACTACTATTTTCATATTCACATCTCCTTAAATTATTCAAATTTATCAAACATAAAAATATCGTGTTTATACAATTTAATAACTTTTACTAATATAAAATCAATAATAATTGCCATAATAAATAATGCAACAAAATATACACCGAATAAAGTTAAAAATTTTGTCGTCGCTGATGTTTGCATAAATTGTGCTGCTGCAAGTGGACCTATTAAACCTGAAAAACCAAAACCTGCTGACATTGCTGTACCTTTTATGTCAAAAATATACGCAAGACATCCTGCAAAAATTGCATTTAATATTAAAGGAACATTTGAAATTGGATATTTTACCCAGTTAGGTAAAAACATTTTCATCGACCCTGCAAAAATACTAATAGGTATTCCGATTTTATTAACACGCATAGTTCCGACTACTAGTGTAGCTGCCGCAGATGCAACACCTAAATTCGCAGCTCCAGATGATAACCCTGAAAGTCCAATCGCAACGGCAATAGCTACTGTTGAAACTGGAGAAACTATTATTATTGCAAAAGAAATTGCTAATAAAATACTCATAATTAGTGGTTGTAACGTCGTAAAATGAGTAATAACATTTCCGATAGTTGTAGTTATTAATCTAACGTGTGGTAAAATAAATAATCCGATAGTTCCTACAAGCGTAACTACTGTAGCTGGTAATAAAACTATATTTAACGTTCCGAATTTTCCACGTACTAAATTTATTATTACTACTGCCAATCCGGCAACTATCATCGTATTAATTAAATCTCCAATACCAGCAATAATTAATTTTCCGTCTACTAATTTGACCGACCCTGCACCAATAAAAGAAACCATTCCAGTAATTGCTACTTCTAACGGTGCAAACTTAAATTGTATAGCTACTAATATACCTATTAAGACAGGTGTTACTAATTGAGAAATATTTAAAACGTACAATATAGTTTGATATATTTCATTTTGTGATGAAAATAATTTTAAAATTCCACCAACAACTGCATTAGGAAGTAACCCAGCAATTATACCGACAGCTACTCCATTTAATAATTTATCAAAAAAACTTTTTATAGTTAATTTTTCCATATAAAATTATCCTTTCTAAAATTAATTGTATAAAATTATATCATAATAATAAAAATTGTAAATATCAATATTAAAAAAGAACTAGAAAAATTGAACTTAACTCAGTAATTGTTTTTTAATACACATTTCGATTAAATTCAAATCTAGTTCTTCTTTGTAATTAATTTGCTAAAATTCATAATGTGTCCATAAACTAATCTATGTTTTAAATTTATTTTTATCCTATTTATATAGTGTAAGACAAACAAAAAAAACCACTCTTACGAATGGTTTTTTTATAATAATCTTAAATTATTTTACAGCTGAAGTTTTTGGTAAAGCTTTTTTACCTTCTTCTTTTTTAACTTCTGGTGTTTTAACATCTACATCACCACTTAATAATGGTAATTGTATTACACCTGTAGCAACTGCTGTATCTAGATCCATAACGTCTCCAGCTAAGAAGTTTTTACCTTGAGCAATTCCTTCGTTTTTAACTAATTCATAAATTCTAACTAATTCAGAACCATTTCCTGATTCAGTAACTGGTTTGTGAGTTGGAACTGATAATTTGTAAGCACGAACTTTATCGTCTACTTTTACTAAGATAGCGTAAGTAAGTTCTTCAGCTTTTGGAGTACCGTTGATTCCGTCAGTACCGTTTGTAGTACCTGGAGTAGCTGGTGCTACTGCTGCATTGATTTCATCTTCTGATAATTGTCCATCTTTATTAACGTCTTCGATTTCAACTTTTCCAACACCTGGTACAGTGTGTACTAAATATTGTTTTTCTTCAGCTAAAGCGTTAACTGATGGTAATACTAATCCTGCTGCTAAAGCAGTTAATAATAATTTTTTCTTCATGATTAAAAATCTCCTTGAAATATATTTTATGATTTAATTCTAACACCTATTTTTTTTATTGTCAATATATTTTAAAAATTTTTTTCTATATTTTTATTACTTTTTAATTACATTTGTAATTTTTTTGTAATTTTTTATGTTTTTATATATTATGATAATTTATTA
>CAMBPW010000122.1 GCA_945869755.1 uncultured Gemella sp. | reverse complement strand
TTAGGAGGATATTTGAATTGGAAAAATATCATTTTATAGGAATAAAAGGCTCGGGGATGAGTTCTTTAGCACAAATTATGTACGATATGGGATATTATGTGCAAGGGTCAGATGTAGAAACTTATTTTTTTACACAAAAAAAATTAGAAGATAGAAATATAAAAATGTTACCGCATTGTGCTGATAATATAACAGAAGGTTTAATTGTTGTATTAGGCAACGCATTTAAAGAGGAACAAGTAGAATATGTTAGGGCAAAACAATTAGGGTTAAAAACATATACTTATAGTGAATTGTTAGGAATTTTAGCAGGAAAAATTACATCAATAGCAGTTACTGGAGCTCACGGTAAAACTACTACTACTACAATGACGAGTACACTATTTAAGGAAAATAAAAAGACGGCTTATTTAATAGGAGACGGAACGGGGGTTGGCGAAAAGGGAGCAGAAGTTTTTGTTTTTGAAGCTTGTGAATATTATCGCCACTTTTTACACTATAAACCTACTTATGCTATCGTAACAAATGTAGATTTTGATCATCCAGATTATTTTAAAGATGAAATGGACGTGTTAGATGCGTTTCAAAGTTTCGTTGACCAAGTAAAAGAAGCTGTAGTATATTGTGGAGATGATGTATTGGCATCAAAACTAACATCGAAAAATGCAAAAATGATTTCGTACGGATTTAATGACGGAAACGATTATCAAATAAAAAATTTAGTTACAGATGTTAATGGAAGTAAATTTGATGTTTATAAATATGGAAAATTTTTTGGGAATTTTGAAATGCCAGTTTTTGGGCTTCACGAAGTTAGTAATGCAGTAGCATCTATCACTGTTGGAGATATAGCAAATTTATCATCATCTGAAATGGAAAAATCAGCGAAAAACTACAAAAATGCAGCGAGAAGATTTACAGAATATAAATTTAAAAATAATATTATAGTAGATGATTATGCACATCATCATAAAGAAATTGCGGCAACAATAAATACGGCAAGAAGAAAATATGCTGATAAAGAAGTAGTAGCTATATTTCAACCCCACACATTTACTAGAACGGAAAAATTTTTAGGAGAATTTGCAGAAAGTTTACGCCTAGCGGATAAAGTATATTTATATCCTATATTCGGTTCTGCAAGAGAAAAAACAGGAAATGTAACTATAGAAGATTTGAGAGAAGCTATTGGGAGTGCGGAAGTTATAAAAGGAGAAGAAGATTTTATAACTTTAAGTAACTTTGAAAATTCTGTTTTATTATTTATGGGTGCAGGAGATATTAATAAGTATCAACAAAAATTTTTAGAATCAATTAAAATACCAATTTAGGAGGGTAAAGTTATGTTTAATATAGATTGGCTAATATTAGCTTATGCAGGTATATTTTTATCTGGAGTAGGAGTTTTAATAGTTTGTGTTAGTGCGGCAAAAACATTATCAACAGCAAGAAAATCATTAAAAGATTTTACATCTCTTGCAGATGAAGGTTTAACTTTGGCAGCAGACTTAACAGACACAGTAAAGAAAATAGAAAAACAAGTAGAGCCTATTTTAGTAGAAACTACTACGCTATTAAAACATACTAACGTTCTTGCAGAAGATTTACAATACAAATCAAAAAAATTAAATCCATTATTCGAGTCTACAGAAGGATTAGTTAATTCAGTAAACAATCTACAAGGAAGTGTTACTAATATGAAAGAAAATGTAGAAAACTTCAAAAAAGGAACAGATGAAAAAATAAATAATTTAGCTACAAAAGGAAAAGAAAATGTAGAAAAAGCTAATGGTTTATTGGCACGTTTTTTAAAAAAAGATAACATAGAAGAATAAAATGAACTACAGAACTTTATTGTTCTGTAGTTTTTTATATAAAAATTGATTGCTATACAATGTTTTTTATAATATAATTTAAAGATAAAGTTAAGTTTATAAAATTGAAATTTTAATTATGAAATTAATATAAATAATAAGGAGTTATTTATTATGACGAAGAAAATTTTAGTTACGGGTGGAGCAGGATATATTGGTTCGCACACTTGTGTTGAATTATTAAATTCAGGTTATGAAGTAGTAGTCGTAGATAATCTTTATAACGCAAGTAAAAAAAGTTTAGAAGTAGTAGAAAAATTAACAGGAAAAAAAGTAACATTTTATGAAGCAGACATTCGTGATACAAAAAAAATAGATGAAATTTTTAAGACAGAAAAAAATATTTTTGGGGTTATTCATTTTGCTGGGTTAAAAGCAGTAGGAGAATCTTGTCAAATTCCGTTAGAATATTATGATAATAATGTTGCAGGTACAGTAGCGTTATGTAAAGTTATGAAAGAAAATAATTGTAAAAATATAATTTTTAGTTCGTCGGCTACAGTTTATGGAGATCCGCACACAGTACCAATAAAAGAAGATTTTCCGTTGTCAGCAACGAATCCTTACGGACGTACAAAATTAATGCTGGAAGAAATTTTAGAAGATACGTACAAATCTGACAATGAATGGAATGTTGTAATATTAAGATATTTTAATCCTATTGGAGCACATGAAAGTGGAGATTTAGGAGAAGATCCAAACGGAATACCAAACAACTTATTACCTTATGTTGCACAAGTTGCAGTAGGAAAATTAGAAAAAGTAAATGTATTTGGTAACGACTATAATACACATGACGGAACAGGAGTTCGAGATTACATTCACGTTGTAGACTTGGCAAGAGGGCATGTTTCTGCACTTAAAAAATTAGAACCTAATTCAAAATTATCAATTTATAATTTAGGAACAGGAAATGGCTATTCTGTTTTCGATGTTCTAAAAAATATGAGTAAAGCTGTAGGAAGAGAATTACCATTTGTAGTAGCACCACGCCGTAGTGGAGATATTGCAGAATGTTTTGCAGATTCTACAAAAGCAAAAGAAGAATTAGGTTGGACAGCTCAGTTTGATATTGAACGTATGTGTGAAGATTTATGGCGTTGGCAAAGTAAAAATCCAAACGGCTTTGAAAAATAATGTTAAA
>CAMBPW010000121.1 GCA_945869755.1 uncultured Gemella sp. | reverse complement strand
GATAAAATTTGTTCAGATGTATTAAAACTTTACAAAAAAGAAGCATACGCAACAACTAATTATTAAAATAAATAAATTATATAAAATAAATTTTAAAATAAAAAATATAAAACAAAAGGAGTAATAAACTATGAAAATTTTATTTGCAGGAGCAGGAGCATTAGGTTCTAGATTCGCTTATATGCTACATAAAAATGGAGAAGATGTAACATTAATAGATACTTGGAAAGATCATGTTGAAAAAATAAAATCAGAGGGTCTTAAAGTAATTATTGATGGAGAAGATTTAGGAAATGTAAACATTCCAATTTTTTATCCAGAAGAATTAACAGGGCAATATGACGTAGTATTTGTAGCGACAAAATCTATGCAACTTCGTCCAATGCTAGAAACATTAAAACCATTTTTAAAAGAAACTACAAAAGTTATTTGTATTTTAAATGGTTTAGGACACGTTGATACATTAAAAGAATATATAAATCCAGAAAATATTTTAATTGGTGTAACGGTTTGGACTAGTGGTCTTGGAGGACCTGGAATACTTAAAGCAGTAGGAACAGGGAAAACAGAAATTAAGCAAGTATCAGAAGAAGATGTTACAACAACAAAAGAAATTGTAGAAAGATTTAATACAGCTGGATTAAATTTAATATATTCAGATAATGTTTATCAATCAATTTGGCACAAAGCAGGATTAAACTGCGTATTAAATACATATTGTACAATTATAGATTGTAATATTGGTCAATACGGTTCGTACAGTGGGAATGCAGAACTAACAAGTTCACTATTAGATGAACTTGTAGCAGTTGGAAAAGCAGAAGGTGTAGACGTTAAAAAAGAAGTAATAACAAAAAATATTGAAAATTGCTTCGATCCAAAAACAGCAGGATTACATTACCCATCACTTTACCAAGATATAAAAAATGGTCGTTTAACAGAAGTAGATTACTTAAATGGAGCAGTAGCAAGATTAGGTAAAAAGCACGGAATTAATACACCAGTATGTGAATTAATAACACATTTAATTCATGCAAAAGAAGAAATAAACGGAAATAAATAAAATAATAATGTAAATTTTGAGTATCAAAAGTTACACTAACCAGAGATGAAAATCTCTGGTTTTTCTTTTTTAAAACACTATTGCTTTGAAATGTGTATTAATATTTTGTTAATATTAAAAATAAAAAATTGTAAATTTAAAAATTAATAAATAAAAAATAAAATTAAAGTTTGTAATTTACTTATTTAATTATAATTGATATAATAGTTATTATAAAAAATATAAACTTTTTAGTGAATAATTTTAAAAATAGAAGTTAGATGTTTGGAATTTAACTAAAAATTATTTTCTAGTAAATTAGGAGGAAAAAAGTGAATCGTGAATTTATTTTAGTGCTAGATTTTGGAAGTCAGTACAATCAACTTATAACAAGAAGAGTAAGGGAATTAGGAGTTTATTCAGAATTACACGATAATGATATATCTATTGATAAAATAAAAGAACTAAATCCAAAAGGAATTATTTTATCTGGTGGTCCAAACTCAGTTTATGAAGAAAATTCTATGACGGTAGATGATGAAATATTTAATTTAGGAATACCAGTTTTAGGAATTTGTTATGGAATGCAACTTATGCAACATAAATTAGGTGGGAAAGTAGAATCTGCGACTAGTCGTGAATACGGAACTCATGCAGTTGAAGTAAAAGAAGGTGCAGTTTTATTCAAAGATACACCAACAACGCAAAATGTTTTAATGAGCCACTCTGATAAAGTTGTTGAATTGGCAGAAGGTTTTGAAATTGTAGCAACTAGCGATAACTGTCCTATTGCTGCAGCACAAAATGTGGATCGTAATTTCTATTGTTTCCAGTTTCACCCAGAAGTTCGTCATTCTGAATATGGTTATGACTTAATAAGAAACTTCATAAGAAATGTTTGTGGTTGTAAAGATAATTGGACAATGACAAGTTTTATAGAAGAAAATATTGTAAAAATTCGTGAAAAAGTAGGAAAAGATAAAGTTTTATGTGCATTATCAGGTGGAGTTGATTCATCGGTAGTAGCAGCACTTTTACATAAAGCAATAGGAAATCAACTAATTTGTATGTTCGTTGATCACGGATTATTACGAAAAGGTGAAGCCGAAGGGGTAATGGAAACATTCGGCGAAAAATTTGATATGAACTTAATTAAAGTTGATGCGAAAGAAAGATTTATGTCAAAACTAAAAGGAGTTTCTGACCCCGAACAAAAACGTAAAATTATCGGAAATGAATTTGTTTATGTTTTCGATGAAGAATGTGCAAAATTAGATGATGTACCTTGGTTAGCACAAGGAACTTTATATACAGACGTAATTGAATCAGGAACAAAACATGCACAAACTATAAAATCACATCACAACGTAGGTGGTCTTCCAGAAGATATGAAATTTGAACTTATTGAGCCTCTTAATACTTTATTTAAAGATGAAGTTCGTGCATTAGGAGAAGCATTAGGATTGCCACGAGAAATAGTTTGGCGTCAACCTTTCCCAGGGCCAGGATTAGGTATTCGTGTTCTTGGAGAAGTAACTGAAGAAAAATTACAAATTGTAAGAGATAGTGATTTCATCTTGCGTGATGTAATTGCAAAACGTGGATTAGAAAGTGAAATATGGCAATATTTTACAGCATTACCAGATATACGTTCTGTTGGAGTTATGGGCGATGTACGTACGTATGATTATACGGTTGTAGTTCGTGCGGTAACGAGTATTGATGGGATGACGGCTAGTTGGGCACACATTCCTTTTGAAGTGTTAGAAGAAATTTCAGCACGTATCGTAAACGAAGTAGCACACGTAAACCGTGTAGTCTACGACATAACTTCTAAGCCACCAAGCACGATTGAGTGGGAATAGAGTACTAACTAAATTTGAAAGGGAAATCCTAATTTAACTGCGTTTTTAGTTGTTTAAAATGTGTAAAAAATCTATAAATCGAGTAGATTCCCCACCAAAAACCCCACCAAAAATATTGAAACTTAGTTTTAACTTTACTATGTTAGTATTTTAAATAAAGTTATTTTTCAAAAACT
>CAMBPW010000120.1 GCA_945869755.1 uncultured Gemella sp. | reverse complement strand
AGCGTCGAATGTAGTTGGGCTTACGCCCTGCGAGATTAGAACGTTGCCAGGCTTTTAGCTCCCTTACGGGAGCTTTTTTGTTTATCTAATAAAAATAGATTAAAGAAATAATATAAATTTTAAATGTTATATAATCATTATTATCTAGTAATTTGAGAAAAAGTATTTATAAATATTTTTGAATTATTGTAAAAACTATGTTATAATTAAGAAAACATTTACAAATAATAAGGGGGATTTGTAATGAAAAGATTTTTAATTATGTTATCTATTTTAATAAATATAATATTTCTTTCTTTATTTGTTTATAATAAGTTTTTTGATAGAGATATTAACAATTCTAATTCATACGTAGAAAATAAAGAAACTACTAATAATTCAATTGATGACAAAAAGGAGTTAAATTTAGAAGATTCAAATTCTATCAATGAGAAATCTAATGAAATATCAACAAACAATACAAATTCAGATGTTTCTAATAATAAAGAAGAAAATAGAAAATTTGTATTAAATATAAAACAACAAATTCAACAAAAATGGAATTATTGTGCTCCTACAGCAGTTAGTATGATGTTATCTGCAAAAGATATTAATGTAGATCAACATCAGTTAGCTAAAGATATGGGAACGTATGAGCCTTTTGGAACTCACAATAAAGATGCTATTAGAATATTAAATAAATATATGTTTGGTTATGAATTTCCATCATCAAATCAGTCAGGATATAGATTAGAATATGTATCAGAAGTGAATGAAAGAGTTTTGAAATTATTTGAAGACAGATTAAAGGAAAATATTAAAAATGGATATCCTATGTATTATACTTTTGATGTTTCTAAGTTATATGAAGGGAAAAAAGGGGAACATAATGTTATAGGAATAGGATATAAATTAAAAAAAGATAGTGACGCTATAGATTACTTATATTATATAGATCCTTCACCTAATGTTCAAGATAGTGTTTATGGAGGATTAAAAATAATAGAACCACGAAAATTATTAGAAGCTATGCTAACTTGTGAAGAACCAAATTATGCTTGGTAAAAAAACTTGATTGTTTAACAATCAAGTTTTTATTTTTCTTCTTTGTATTTAAGCCCCCACTCTTTCATACTATCAATTACCGGTTTTAAGGAATAACCTAATTCTGTTAGTGAATATTCTACTTTTGGAGGTACTTCAGGATAAACTTTTCTATTTATTATACCTTTACTTTCTAAATCCCTAAGGTTAGAAGTTAGCACTTTTTGACTAACAGATCCTAGGGATTTTTTTAATTCGCTAAATCTAAGAGTTCCTTCAAATAAATCCCTTAAAATTAAAATCGTCCATTTATTACTAATAAGAAGTAAAGTAATTTCTACTGGACAAGCTGGTAATATATCTGGAAGTTTTTTGTTTGTCATTTTATCTCCTAAAAATTTTTTTGTTAATTTATTATTATTTAATAGTTACTTTTAAGTAACTATAGCACATAAAAGTGTGTTCTTCCTTTTTGTTTTTCTTATGTTATTATATATTTATAAACAATAAAAATCAATAAATTAAATGTTATTTACGGAGTTATAAAATGAAAATGGAAGAATTAATTATAAAAAGTAAAAAGTTAATCGAAGAAGCAGATGTTATTTTAATAGGTGCAGGTGCAGGGTTATCTTCATCAGCTGGTCTAACTTATAGTGGAGAAAGGTTTCAAAAACATTTTAGTGAATTTATAAATAAATATGAAATTACTGATATGTATAGTGCTGTTTTTTATCCTTATAAAACGTTAGAAGAAAAGTGGGGATATTTAAGTGAACATATTTACCAAAATAGATATAGTGATACTGGGTTAACCTTATACAAAGTTTTGTTAGAAATAGTTAGAGATAAAAATTATTTTGTAATAACAACAAATGTTGATGGCCAATTTGAAAAAGTAGGCTTTAATAAAGAAAAAATTTTTGAGGTGCAAGGTAATTACGGAAAAATTCAATGTTCTGTTCCTTGTCATAATAAAGTTTATAGTAATAAAGAAATAATTTTTGAAATGAGAAAACAGAGAAAAGATTTAAAAATACCTACTAATTTAATACCAAAGTGCCCTCGTTGTAACGAAGAAATGACAACACATTTGAGAGTAGATAATTTATTTGTTCAGACAGAAGAATGGTATAAGCAACACGAAAGATATTATAAATTTTTAGAAAAAAATCAAAATAAAAAAATTGTTTTATTAGAATTAGGAGTAGGATTTAATACACCGACAATAATTAAATTTCCTTTTGAGAGATTAAACAAATTTTTAGATAATACAAAATTAATAAGAGTTAATAAAGAAAATTATTTTAAAGATGACAGTATAATTAGTATAGAAGAAGATATTAAAGAGGTATTTGAAAAATGGAAAAGTTAATAAGAATGTTAGATTATAAAGGGGAAATTCCAAAAACAAAAGAAGAACAAAAATTCTTGTTTAGAGCGTTAATGAATATGTGGATGCCTAAAGAACTTCCAGATGAATTTTATGTATTACAAAATAAATATTTACAAGAAAATTTGAAAAATAATAAAATAACAAAACTTGAAGATTTAAAAGAAATTAAAAATAACGTTTATTTATGGCAAGGTGATATAACGACTTTAGAAGTAGATAGTATAGTTAATGCAGGAAATAGTCAGTTGTTAGGTTGCTTTATTCCACATCATAAATGTATTGATAATGCTATACATTCACAAGCAGGTTTGCAATTAAGATTAGAATGTTTTGAAATTATGAAAAAGCAAGGTTGTTATGAAAAAACAGGAAAAGCTAAAATAACAAAAGGATATAATTTACCTGCAAAATATGTTATTCATACGGTTGGACCTATAGTATATGACGAGGTAACAGATTTAGAAATAAAACAGCTAGAAGATTGCTATAAATCTTGTTTGCAATTAGCTGTAAAAAACAATTTAGAAAGTATAGCGTTTTGTTGTGTTAGTACGGGAGAATTTCGTTTTCCAAATGAATTAGCAGGACAAATAGCAGTAAAAACGGTATTAAAATTTTTAGAAACGAATAAAAATATAAAAGTAATTTTTAATGTATTTAAAGATGAAGATAAAATAATTTATGAAAAATTG
>CAMBPW010000119.1 GCA_945869755.1 uncultured Gemella sp. | reverse complement strand
TCTGATAAATTAGTGGAATTTAGAAAAGAACGTGGTGGATTTATTTGTCCAAGTTTTGATCCGATTTGCGGGCATGGAGCAAATGGAGCGATAGTTCATTATTCATCTTCTGAAGAAACTAATATTCCTTTAACTACAGGAACATTTTTCTTAACAGACACAGGAGCTAATTATAATGAAGGTTCGACTGATATAACTCGTACAACAGCAATGGGAGAAGTTAGTCAAAAATTAAAAGAAGATTATACGAGAGTATTACAAGGTAATTTAAGACTTTCTGCGATGAAATTTAAAGAAGGTGTAGCAGGAGCTAATTTAGATTTATTTGCTAGAAGCGGACTTTGGAATAATTATCAAGATTATAATCATGGGACTGGTCATGGTGTAGGATATTTAGGGAATATTCACGAAGGACCAACAGGAATTTTCTGGAATGTAGCTAGATCTTCTGAGCCTTTTAGAGAAGGAATGGTTATAACTAATGAACCAGGATTGTACATAACTGGCTCTCACGGTATTCGTTTAGAAAATGAGTTAGTAGTTCGTAAAACTGTAAAAAATGAATTTGGACAATTTTATGAATTTGAAGTAATTACGTTTGTTCCATTTGATTTAGAAGCTATCGATGTAAATATATTAACAGATGTAGACAAAGCAGAATTAAATAAATATCATAAAAAAGTTTACGAAGTTGTTGCTCCTCACTTAACAGAAGAAGAGCGTAGCTGGTTAAAAGAAGCAACTAGAGAAATTTAATAAATAAAATATAAAAATTAATTACCGAATAAAAACATATAATTTCAAAATATAAATTCTTGTAACTAAAATAAGAATTTGGGTTGTAAATTATATGTTTTTTATTTTTTGATAATGAGGGTAGTTATTTTTCAAATAAATCTATTTTGTTTAGCTGGCTTTAGTATATTATATTTAGAAAAAGTTTATATAGAATTAATAAATTACTAAGTAACTCTAAGTTATTTAACATTTCTTGGTACTTTTGTGGTAGACATATTTTATGTTATAATAAAAACATTAAAACTTTGTTAGGAGATAAAATGCAATATTTAACTACTGAACAAATTAATAATTCAAAAAAAAATGTTAGTGCCGTTAAACCATATAAAACGACGCAAGAAATTATAATATCGAATGTTTTTACGTTTTTTAACGGTATGATTTTAGTGTTAGCTTTTTTTGTTGCTACTACTTTTCGTTTTGAAAATTTACTTTTTGTTTTAGTTATTGTTATTAATACAATTATAGGAATTTATCAAGAAGTGAAATCTAAAAATGCGTTGGAAGAACTTAGTTTTTTAAGTAGAGCAAAATATAAAGTTAATCGCAACAGTAAAGTTGAAGAAATTGATGTTGAAGAAATTGTTGAAGGGGAATATTTGCACCTTAATTTGGGTGATCAAATTCCTTGTGATGGAAAAATAATTTTTGGAGAAGTAGAAGTTGATGAATCACTTTTGACGGGAGAGAGTGATAATATTTATAAACAAAAATATGATGTATTAATGAGTGGGAGTAACGTTGTAAGTGGAAGTTGTCTTATGCAAGTTACAGCTGTCGGTGAAGATAGTTATATTAATAAACTTGCTCAAGATAGTAAAAAATTTAAAGTTTATCCGTCAAAATTGCGTGATTATTTGAATACTATTTTAAAAGTAATTTCTGTTTTATTAGTTCCTATTGCACTGCTTTTATATTATCGTGGTTATTCTGCGGGTGGAACTTATGTAGAAATTGTTTTAAAAAGTGCGGGTGCGTTAGTCGGTATGATACCTGAGGGACTTATTTTGTTAGTGAGTGTGTCGTTGGCAGTTTCAGCGTATAAATTAACTCGAAAAAAAATTTTAGTTCAAGAATTATATTGTACTGAAACTTTAGCTCGTGTAGATGTTTTATGTTTTGATAAAACTGGAACAATTACTACAGGAAATATGAACGTTGTAGAAATTGATGAAGAAATTAATCATATTTTAGCTAATTATTTGAGTAATTTTAATGATGAAAATGCTACTTCAAAAGCGTTAAAAAATTATTTGTCTTTAGAAAATAATTGGCAAATTAGAAAAAAGGTAGCTTTTTCTAGCAAAAATAAATATTCTTATGTTCAAGTAGAAAATGTTGGAACATATTTTTTTGGAGCGTATGAATTTTTAGGTCAAACTGAAAAAATGGCATCTAAATATGAAAATTATAAACAAGAAGGGTATAGAATTTTATCGTTAGTTTTTACGGAAAATTTTGTTGATGAGCCGACAAACACTAAGTTAATTGGACATGCAGTGTTGTCTGACGAAATAAAGGAAAATACTAAAAAAACTTTTGATTATTTTAATAGTCAAGGTGTAGAAATAAAAATTATTAGTGGAGATAATCATCTTGCAGTTTTAGGTGTTGCAAGAAAAGCAGGATTTAAAAAAGATGCAAAAGCTATTGATATGACTACTGTTTTATCTTCTGATTTTGAAAATGTCGTATTGGAAAATGATATTTTTGGACGTGTAACTCCACAGCAAAAAGAAAAAATGGTAGAAATTTTACAAAAAAACGGGAAAACTGTTGCTATGAGTGGCGATGGAGTTAATGACGTATTAGCTTTAAAAAAAGCAGATATAAGTTTTGCTATGAAAGGTGCGACAAGTTCGGCAAAAAGTGTTTCAAATATTGTTTTTTTAACTGATGATTTTAGTGTATTTTACAATATTTTAATGGAAGGGCGCCGTGTTATTAATAATATTCAAAAAGTTGCATCATTATTTTTAACAAAAACATTTTTCTCAATTACATTTGCAGTTTTAAGTGTACTACTTAGTTTGAAATTTCCGTTTATTCCTATTCAATTTACGATAATTTCTGCAATAACTATTGGTATACCGTCATTTTTCTTAACTTTTGAAGAAAATAAAGAGCGTGTAAGAAATAATTTTATGAAAGATGTTTTAACGAATGCCACAATAGGTGGAGGGATTTTAGTATCTGCAATATTAACTGTAAATTATTTAGGATTAGAGCCGAAAAAAGCAGGATTAATTTGCTTTATGTTAGCTCTAATAAATGGATTGCTTATGGTTTATAAAGTAAGTATTCCGTTTAATAAACATAAAAT
>CAMBPW010000118.1 GCA_945869755.1 uncultured Gemella sp. | reverse complement strand
GTTGTTCAAAAGAAGTAAAAAACGAGAATAATTTAAAAAATATTGACTTTATTCTCGATTGGACACCAAATACAAATCATACAGGACTTTATGTCGCAAAAGAAAAAGGATATTTTGCTGAAGCTGGTATAAATTTAGATATAAAATTACCACCAGAAGATAGTTCAGCAGAACTTATAATAAATAATAAAGCACATTTTGCAATAAGTTTCCAAGATGCACTAGCTAGTAAATTTGCTAAAAACGCTCCGATAACAGCAGTAGCTACTATAATTGAAAATAATACATCTGGTATTATTACACCAAAAAAATTAAATATTACTTCTCCTAAGCAATTAGAAAATAGAAAATATGGTACTTGGAATGACCCTATAGAACTTGCTATGATAAAAAATATTGTAGAAAAACAAGGTGGAAACTTTAATAGTATTGAATTAGTACCTAACACTGATAGCAATGCAATTACTGCATTAGAAAACAATTTATTTGATTCAGCATGGATATATTATGGTTGGGACGGAATATTAGCAAAAAATATGAATCTTGACTACAACTTCTTCTATTTAAAAGATTATTCTGACGAACTAAATTATTACTCTCCTGTAATAATTGCCAACAACGAATATTTAAAAAATAATAAAGAAGAAGCAAAAAAAGTTTTGCAAGCAATTAAAAAAGGATATCAATATGCAATAGAAAACCCTGAAGAATCAGCAGAAATTTTAATTAAAAATGTCCCAGAATTAGCAAGTCAACGTGAATTCATTATTGAATCACAAAAATATTTAGCGACACAATATGCAACTGACAAAAACAAATGGGGAGAAATAGATAGCACACGTTGGAATAAATTTTATAACTGGATAAATGAGAATAATATTACAGAAGATAAAATAGGAGAAAACGTTGGCTTTACCAATGAATACTTAAAATAATGATAGAACTAGAAATAAAAAACCTAACACACTCTTATGAAAACAAAAAAATTGTTGAAAATATAAATATTAATGTAAAAAAAGGTGAAATAGTTGCTATTATCGGAAAAAGTGGTGTAGGAAAATCTACATTATTCAATATAATTTCTGGTATTGAAAAATTACAAACCGGAGAAATTTTAATAAGAGGAGAAAAAAATTTTTTAGGAAAAGTAAGTTATATGCTTCAAAAAGATTTACTTTTAGAACATAAAACAGTATTAGAAAATATTTCATTACCATTAATAATAAAAAAAATGGATAAAAAAATTGCAGAAGAAGAAGCTATAAAAGTATTAACTACATTCAATTTAATAGAATATAAAAACCATTATCCTACTCAACTAAGCGGTGGAATACGTCAAAGAATTGCACTACTTAGAACGTATATGATGAAAAATGATATATTTTTACTTGACGAAGCATTTAGTTCACTTGATACGATAACAAAAAATGAACTTTATCATTGGTATTTAGAAATTCATAAAAAATTAAATTTATCAACTCTATTAATAACGCACGACATAGACGAAGCTATAAATATAAGCAACAAAATTTATATATTAAAAAATAGCCCTGCAACTATAATAAAAGAAATAACGCTAAATTATAACGAATATGAACAAAAAGAATTACAAAAAATAAATTACAAAAATGATATATTAGCTTTCCTTGAGTAATAATAAACTATTGAAAATAAGAAACGGCATATTAAATATGCCGTTTAATTATTTATCAAAAAAAGAGCTAATAACGTCTGTTATATTCCCTGAAAAATTATCAACTAAATTTTCTACTTGTTCTGTAGGTAAAGCAGAAGATATTTGTTCTGTTAAATTTTCTACTTGCTCTGTCGGTAATACAGAAGATATTTGTTCTGTTAAATTTTCTACTTGCTCTGTCGGTAACACAGAAGATATTTGCTCTGTTAAATTTTCTACACTACCTCCTAATAAATTTTCAACATTATCTCCTAATATATTTAAAATTCCATCTTTTAAATTGTTAAAACCCATAAATTAATCTCCTTTACTATTAATTAAAATAATTATACTATCTTTACATTAAATATGATTAATATAAAATTTACGAAGTAGCATTATAAAAATAAAAAATAATAATTGTTGAAAATGTCTATCAACAATTATTATTTTACAAAAACTTTTATCTATATTATGTTGAGAATAAGATAAGAAAAAGGGGGAAACTTAACAAAATAATTTTTAAAATCACGATTTTTAAGTTACTCCCTTGTATAGTTACAATATTATATAAACATTTTTAATAATATTACTATTAATTCATTTTTATTAATTTTATATTATTTGATTATTATTTATTTTAAAACAAATTTTTCTATAGCATAACTAAACCCATCTTCATCATTAGATTTAGAAATAAAATTAGCTACTTCTTTTAATTTTGGATTAGCATTGCCCATTGCTACACCTACACCAGCAAACTCTATCATACTTAAATCGTTCAAACCATCTCCGATTGCTAACATTTCTTCTTTTGTAATTCCTATTTTTTCGCATAAAACTTCTAATGCTCTTCCTTTAGAAATTCCTTTGTCGTTTACTTCTATAAAGAATGGTTTTGACATTGCTACTTCGTATTCATTACCTATTTCTTCTTGTAATTTTTCTTTCACAACTTTAGCTCTTTCTGGCTCTTCTAATATTATTACTTTAGGTGCTTTTTCTGTTATATAGTCTTTCATATCCTCTTTTACAATTAATTCTGTACCTAATAAATTAGCCTCTATTCGTGCAAATTCATTATCTTTATTTGTTATCACTTTATTATTTTGATAAGTAAGTATATTACAATCATGCTCTAATGCTTTATCTACTAAAAATTTAATTCTATCTGCTTCAAGCATTTTATCATAAACTATTTCTCCAGTAGTTAAATTAGTTAATTTTGCACCGTTATATGATAATAAATAATTTTCATAACTATTTAGTTTTAATTTTTCGACAAATTGCATCATTCCAAAATCAGGACGTCCTGATGCTAAAATTATTTTTATATCATCTGCTATACATTTTTCTATAGTTTCTATCGTTTTGTTTGTTAATTGTTCATCACTATTTAACAGAGTATCGTCTATATCTATCGCTATGAGTTTTATCATACAATTTCTCCTTTTTTACGCTAGGGGTGTGCAAAG
>CAMBPW010000117.1 GCA_945869755.1 uncultured Gemella sp. | reverse complement strand
TCTGCATTTTTTTCTTTATGATATGCTAACATTTCTTTAAAGTTAATATTTGCAATAATGTTTGCATCTGCAAGTATTACGTAATCTTGTAACACTTCATCTAAATAAAATATTGAATTTCCTAAAGCATCAAATTTATTTATAATTGTTGATTTACCTAAATTGTCAGCCATTGGTGTAATAATTTTTAATCCACTATTTTTTCTGTTTAAGTCCCAGTCTTTCCCCCAACCTACGTGGTCTACTAGAGAGTTATAATTATAATTTACCAAGATTCCTATATTTGGAACACCTGATTTAACTAAAGATGAAAGCATAAAATCTATCAATCTATATCTTGAACCGATAGGTATAGAAGATAATGTTCTTATTTTTGTTAATCCCGATAAATCATCACCTTTATAATTGTCTGAAAATAAAATACTAAATGCATTCATAATCTGTTCCTCCTAATTTGTAGCAATATCTTCTGTAATGATTTCATTTTTTGGAATTACTGTTATCATATCTTTACCTAATTCAATTTCTTTATGACCTACAGTAACTCCCGATTTAATAACTGCATCTTCTGCAATTATAGAATTATAAACTTTCGCTCCACTTTCTACTCTTGCACCTTGCATTATTATACTTCCAACAACTTCTGCATCTTCTTCTATATTAACTCCTGATGATAATATAGACTCGAATAACGTTCCTCGAACAGTTGCTCCGTCAGAAATCATCGAATTTTTAACTTTAGCACTGCTACTTATAAATTGTGGCATTAGTTGGTTATGACGATAGTAAATTCTCCACAATGGATCGTGAATGTTAAAATTATCAGTATGTTTTATTAAATCCATATTTGCTTCCCATAAACTTTCAATAGTTCCTACATCTTTCCAATAACCAGAGAATGGGAATGCGTAAATTCCTTTACCATCATGAAGTAATGAAGGAATAATATTTTTACCAAAATCTTTTTCACTAGTTTCGTCAGCTTCATCTTTTATTAAATATTCTTTAAGAACATTCCAATTAAAAATGTAAATACCCATAGACGCTTTTGTTGAAATAGGATTTTCTGGTTTTTCAACAAATTCTTGAACTCTCAAATCACTGTTCGTATTTAAAATTCCAAAACGTTTAGCTTCTTCAATCGTTACATCAATGTGAGCAATAGTTAAATCTGCATTTTTTTCTTTATGGAATTTTAACATTTCTGAATAGTTCATTTTATAAATATGATCACCTGATAAAATTAAAACATATTCTGGATCGTATTGTTCAATATATTTTATATTTTGATAAATTGCATTTGCTGTACCTTTGTACCATTCTCCACTCTTTCCTGCAGTATATGGTGGTAATATAGAAAGTCCTCCGTGCATTCTATCTAAATCCCACGGTTGACCATTACCCATATAAGAGTTTAACTCTAAAGGCATAAATTGAGTTAAAACTCCGACAGTTGAAATACCAGAATTTACACAATTCGATAATGGAAAATCTATAATTCTATACTTTCCTCCGAAAGGAACAGCTGGTTTTGCCATATCTTTTGTAAGAGCATGAAGCCTTGTTCCTTGTCCTCCTGCTAATAGCATCGCTACTATTTCTTTTTTCCTAACCATAATGTTCTCCTTTTTTATTTTTATTGTTAATATTTTTTAGTTATATACATAGTTGAAAATGGTGGAATATTTAATTTAAGCATATAATCATACTCTCCACACTTAGTTTTTGAAGTTCTTAAATTTCTATTTACTAAACCACTACCACCAAATTTTTTCGCATCAGAATTTAAAATAATTTTATAGCTTCCATAATTACTTACACCAATACCATAACCTTTTAAAGTTTGAGAAGAAAAGTTTGAAACTACAAGTATTTCTTTTCCTGTACTTATATCTATTCTTGAGAATGCAAAAATATTATTGTTACCATCATCTACTACATTCCATTTAAAACCTTCCCATGAACGTTCATCAGACCAGAACGGAGAATTTTCTGCATAAACTTTATTTAATTCTTTTACAAATCTTTGATTATCTTTATGTTTCGGATAATCTAATAAAAACCAATCTAATTCTCTTTCTTCGTTCCATTCAATAAACTGTGCAATATCTATTCCCATAAAAGTTAATTTTTTACCAGGATGTGCGTACATATATCCTAAAAATGCTTTTAAATTTGAAAATTTATCATCATAAGACACCGGTGCTTTGTCTAATAAAGATTTTTTTCCGTGTACAACTTCATCATGTGATATCGGCAATACATAATTTTCTGAAAAAGCATAAGTCATAGAGAATGTCATATCATTGTGTGATCCTTTTCTAAAAAATGGATCTATTTCTAAATATCCTAAGCTATCATTCATCCAACCCATATTCCATTTAAAATTAAATCCTAAACCTCCAACACTTGGGTGTTCAGTAACATGTGGATAACTTGTAGATTCTTCTGCTATCATACATGCACCTTTAAATGTTTCTTGAATGTGCATATTTAATCTTTGTAAAAATTCTATTGCTTCAAGATTTTCAAATCCACCGTTTATGTTTCTTGCTGATTCGTGTTCTTCTCTATTGTAATTTAGATAAATCATAGACGACACAGCATCAACTCTTATTCCATCAATGTGGTATTTATCAAACCAAAAAGCTGCACTCGAAGTTAAAAATGATTTTACTTCATTTCTTCCAAAATCAAAAACTCTCGTTCCCCACAATTTATGTTCTTGCTTTCTCGTGTCAGAATATTCGTAACAACATCCACCATCAAACTCATAAAGTCCGTGTGCATCTTTTGTAAAATGTCCTGGCACCCAATCTAAAATTACACCTATATTATTTTGATGACATTTATCAATAAAATACATAAAATCGTGTGGTGTTCCGTAACGTGATGTCGGTGCAAAATATCCAGTCGCTTGGTAACCCCAAGATTTATCATAAGGATATTCTGTTACGGGTAATAATTCTATATGTGTATAGTTCATTTCTTTAACATACGAAACTAAAGTGTCTGCTAACTGACGGTAACTTAAAAAATGTTCTCCATTTTTTTTCCAAGATCCTAATTGAACTTCATAAATATTCATAGGTTTTGTATATGGAACTTCTCGTTTTTCTATCCATTCAGCATCTTGCCAATTATATCCGTCTAAATTATAAACTTTTGATGCAGTATT
>CAMBPW010000116.1 GCA_945869755.1 uncultured Gemella sp. | reverse complement strand
GTGCTACTGTACCTAATATAGCTAGTTATATTTTGCTTTCTTGGACTGGGAAGATGAATGAAGTGTTCGTTTTAGCTCATGAGTTAGGCCATGCTTATCACTTTATGAAAACAGGAAAATATCAAACGATGTTAAATTATGACTGTCCGTTATATTTTGTAGAAGCTCCGTCAACGTGTAATGAAGTTATCGTATCTAATTATTTATTAAAAAATAGTACAGATGCGAGATTTAAACGTTGGGTAATTAGTAATATGATTAGTAGAACATATTTCCACAATATGGTAACTCATTATTTAGAAGCAGTATTTCAAGATAGAGTTTATAAAAAACTAGACAATAATGAAATTTTAAATGCAGAAATTTTATCGACTATTAAACGTGAAGTAATGGAACAATTTTTTGGTGATAGTTTAGTAGTTAATGAAGGTGCAGAATTAACATGGATGCGTCAACCACATTATTATATGGGCTTATATCCTTACACTTATTCTGCTGGGTTAACTATTGGAACGGCTATTGCGAACAAAATCGAAAATGATAATTCGGCAGTAGAAAAATGGCTAAATACATTAACAAAAGGAAGTAGTATGTCAGCATTAGATTTAGCTCGTGAAGGCGGTTGTGATGTAAGCACGGAACAACCATTACAAGAAGCAATTAGTTATGTTGGATACTTGGTAGATGAACTTTACAAGTTGACAGAGGAGATTAAAAATAATGTATCAAGATTTTAAAGAGAAATTTTTTAAAAACGAAAAGTTAATGCAAATACCAAAAAAAGAAAAATATCGCACAGCAATAATGAATTATATTATTACTTATTTTGAAATAGATAAAATTTATAGCGAAAAAGAAGTTAACGAAATAATAAAAGAAATTTATGACGATTTTGCTTATATTCGCCGTTATTTAGTAGACAATAATTATTTGACTAGAGATAGTGACGGGAAAAATTATTTTAGAAACAAAGATTTAATAATAGAATAAAGGGATATTATGGATATTTTTTATGCGAGTTTATCTGCATTTTTTGCAGGGCTTACGACTATATTAGCGAAAATCGGATTGAAAAATATTAATTCAAATTTAGTAACGGCATTGAGATGTTCGATAGTCATAATTTTTTCTAGTTTAATAATATTTTTAAACAATTCTTATGTAGAAATATTTACGATAAGTAATAAAACGTGGCTATTTTTAGTTTTATCGGGGTTTAGTACCGGATTGTCGTGGATTTTATATTTCAAAGCGTTATCTATAGGAGATGTAAATAAAATTGCTCCTATAGATAGTAGCAGCGTAGTTATGACTATAATATTTTCTTGGATATTACTTGGTGAAACATTTTCTACGAGAAAGTTTTTAGCAATGCTTTTAATATTTATCGGAGTTCTACTTATGATAAATAGAAAAGATACTAAAATAGGAAATTCTAAGTTAGGGCTACTTTATGCTTTGTTATCTGCAATGTTTGCATCTTTATCAGCTATTTTTGGCAAAGTTGGGATAGATGGTGTTGATTCGACTTTAGGAACTACAATTCGAGTTTTTGTAGTTTTAATATTTTCATGGCTAATCGTTGGAGTAAATAAAGATTATAAATATTTTGGTGAAATTCCTAGAAGAAGCATTATGTTTGTATTTTTCAGTGGAGTAACAACAGGTCTTTCGTGGTTAGCGTTTTATAAAGCGATGCAAATTGGCAATGTTAGTAGTGTAATAGTAATTGATAAATTATCAATTTTAGTGGCGATGCTATTTTCTGCAATGTTTTTAAAAGAAAAATTTACTGCGAGAACAATAATGGGGTTAGTTATATTAGTAGTAGGGGTAGTTAGTATAATTTAAAGTTTATTAAGGAGATACAATATGAAAATTGCAATAATTGGTGGTGGAATAGTAGGATCTACTTGTGCTTACTATTTATCAAAAGAAAATTTAGACGTTACATTATTCGATTACGGAATAGGGCAAGCAACAAAAGCGTCTGCCGGAATTATAAGTCCGTGGTTTTCAAAAAGAAGAAATAAGGCGTGGTATAAAATGGCACGTCTTGGTGCAGACTTTTATTTGAAATTAGTAGATGATTTGAAAAAAGATGGATATAATACTAATTTCTATAAACAAACAGGAGTTTACTTATTAAAAAAAGATGACAGCAAATTAGAAGAATTGTTTGGTATTGCTTCTGAAAGACGAAAAGAGTCGTCTATGATAGGAGATTTAAAGATATTATCTTTGGAAGAAGCTAAACAAAAAATAAATTCATTTAATAATAATGGACGTATATTTTTTGCTAGTGGTGGTGGACGCCTTGAAGGAGAAAGACTTGTAACTACTTTAATAAATGCCAGCAAAGTGAAAATAGTACACAAAAAAGTTTCTTTAGAAAAAGAAAATGATTTTTATATTGTTGACGGACAAAAATTTGATAAAGTAGTTTTAGCAGTCGGAGCGTGGTTGCCAGAAATTTTAAAACCGTTAGGTTATAAAGTTGATGTTAGACCGCAAAAAGGGCAGTTGAGAGATTATAAAATTAAAGATGAAAATAGTGGACAATATCCTGTAATTATGCCAGAAGGAGAATTAGACATTATTCCGTTTGAAAATGGTGTCGTTAGTGTTGGTGCAACACACGAAAATGAAATGGGATATGATTTAGCTGTCGATAAAAAACAACTTGATGAGTTCGGGAAAGAAGCACAATATTTTTTAGATAATCTAAAAGAAGCGGAAATAATAAACGAGCGAGTTGGAATTAGAGCATATACATCAGATTTTTCGCCATTTTATGGGAAAATTCAAGACGAAAAAAATATTTTTGTAGCTAGTGGATTAGGTTCATCAGGACTAACGACAGGATGTATCATAGGATACAATTTAGCTATGATGTTATTAAATAAAGAAACAACACTAGACGAAACCCAATACCCTGTAGAAAAGTATGTTATGAGAGTGGAAAACTATTAACAATTCTTAAAAATTAAATATATAAAAAAACATTGCTAAATGTACCGATCCCAAAAAGTTATATTTTTTGATCTAACTTTTTGGGGTCAGATCAAAATGCAGTGTTTTTTATTTTTAAGTTTAATAAAGATTGTTATTAATCATATGATAAATTAAAATTTTATAGGTATATAAATTAAAGAAAGTAAATACAACTAACTTTAATAATGATGGTTAATTTATAAAATTTAATGATAGGAAATAAACTCATAATATTATTAATTAAAAAATATTAATAATTAGTTTAGTTGATTATAAAAAACAAATAGCAAACAAATTGTGTAAAAAATAAACAT
>CAMBPW010000115.1 GCA_945869755.1 uncultured Gemella sp. | reverse complement strand
GATAAAATCATACCTTCACTTAATTCTCCACAAAGTTTTACCGGTTTTAAATTGGCAACTATTGCTACTTTTTTACCTATCAAATCTTCCGGTTTATAGTATTTGGCAATTCCAGATACAATTTGTCGTGTATGATTACCTACATCTAGTTTGAATTTTAATAATTTTGAACTTTTTTTAACATTTTCACATTCTAATACTTGTGCCACCCTTAATGAACTTTCAAAAAATTTATCTATTGTAATTTCTTCTGCTAGTGGAACATAATTATCTGTATCATCGACAGTTTCCAAGTTTTCTAATGCCTTTGGCGACATTTGATTTTTTATATATTCTATTTCTACTTCTTTATCAAATCTAGGGAATACTGGTTCTGGTTTTTCTACAACTTTTGTTGTGCCGTCAAAAATTCCAAAAGTAGATACTGTTTCATATTTTAATTGTTCTTCTGCAATATTTAATTGGCGTGAAATTTCTTTTGGTGCATTAGTTAAAAATGGAGATATTACTATATTTGAAATTCTTAAACTTTCTGCTAAATAGTTCATAACTTTATGTAATTCTTCTTTTTTATTTTCATCTTTTGCTAAAATCCACGGCATAGTTTGGTCGATATATTTATTAGTTCGTGAAATAAATTTCCATACATTTTCTAATGCTCGAGAAAATTGTAAAGTTTCCATATTGTTTTCATATTCTGTAATCATTTCTTTTGCACAACTAATTAAATCATTATCTACTTCATCATTTGTCGAAATGAATTTTGGAATAATTCCGTTACAATATTTATTAATCATCGAAACTGTTCTATTTAATAAGTTTCCTAAATCATTTGATAAATCTGAATTAATTCTATCAATGAAACTTTCTGGTGTGAATATTCCGTCTTGACCGAATGGAACTTCTCTCATTAAATAGTAACGTACAGAATCTAATCCATAACGTTCTATGAGCATATATGGATCTACTACGTTACCTTTAGATTTACTCATTTTTCCGTCTTTCATTAATAGCCAGCCATGACCGAATATTTTTTTCGGAAGTGGTAAGTCAAGAGCCATTAATAAAATAGGCCAATAAATTACGTGGAAACGGACTATTTCTTTTCCTACTACTTGGATATCTGCTGGCCAATATTTATTAAATAATTCTTCACTATCGCCAGTTGCATATCCTAATGCTGTAATATAATTAACTAAAGCATCAATCCAAACATAAACTACATGTTTAGGATCAGAGCTAACTTTAACTCCCCAATCAAAAGTAGTTCTTGAAACTGCTAAATCTTCTAATCCTGGTTTAATAAAGTTATTTAGCATTTCGTTTTTACGACTTTCTGGCAAAATAAATTCTGGGTGTTCGTCATAATATTTTACTAATCTGTCAGCATATTTACTCATTTTGAAGAAATAACATTCTTCTTTTACAAGTTTAACTTCATTTCCACTTGGAGCAATACCTCCAATCATTTTTCCATTTTCATCACGAAAAACTTCTTGAAGCTGTGTTTCTGTAAAGTATTCTTCATCACTAATTGAATACCAACCTTCATATTCTCCTAAATAAATATCCCCTTTTTCGACTAGCTTATCAAATATTTTTGCTACACCTTTTTTATGGTAATCGTCAGTTGTACGAATAAATTTATCATACTGTATATCCATAGCAGACCATAATTTTTTTATGTCTAAAATCATTTCATCTACATATTGTTGTTCGCTAATACCTTTTTCTTGAGCTTTTTGTTGAATTTTTTGACCATGTTCATCTGTTCCAGTTAGGAAAAAAGTATCAAATCCTCTTAATTTTTTATATCTAGTTATTGTATCGCACGCTACCGTTGTATAAGCATGTCCTATATGCAAATTACCACTTGGATAATATATAGGTGTCGTTATATAAAATGTTTTTTTTGTCATAACTACACATCTCCTTAATAAACTTTTAATAATAGATAAATATTATTGTATCATATTTTTACATTATATGTATAGCAAATATTTGCAATTTTAAAAATAAAATTATCACAAAATATATACAACACTTTGATTTTATAATATAATTAACGTTAATATATTTTAAGGAGATATTTATGATTAAAGTAGCAAAATTTGGTGGAAGTTCTGTTGCTAGTGCAGAGCAGTTTAAAAAAGTTAAAAAAATTGTAGAAAGTGATAGTTCAAGAAAGTTTGTAGTAGTTAGTGCTGTAGGAAAAGCACACAAAGATGATAATAAAATAACGGATTTACTGTATTTATGTTATGCTCACATTAAATACAACATAAATTGTGAAAATATTTTTTCTATAATAGAAAATAAATTTATTGAAATAAAAAAAGAACTAAATTTAAAATTTGATATAGAAGCAGAACTAAATAGTTTAAAATCTCAACTAAAAAAAGGTATTGATGAAGATTATTTAGTGAGTCGTGGCGAATATTTAACAGGATTATTAATGGCTGAATATTTAAATTATAAATTTGTAGATCCAAAAGATTTAATTTTTTTCAATTATAATGGCTCTGTAAATTATGAACAAACTCAAGAAAAATTTAATGAACTTATAAAATGTGAAAATAGTAATTTATTAATACCTGGATTTTACGGTTCTCTTCCTAATGGTGCAATAAAAATAATGTCCCGTGGTGGCGGAGATGTAACAGGAGCAATAATAGCAAATATCGCAAATGCTAATGTGTATGAAAATTGGACTGACGTATCAGGATTTTTAATGGCAGATCCTAGAATTGTAAATAATCCAAAAGAAATTGATATTATTAACTATACAGAATTACGTGAACTTTCTTATATGGGAGCAAGCGTACTTCATGAAGAAGCAATATTCCCAGTAAAAGCAAAAGATATTCCTATACAAATAAAAAATACAAATAGCCCTGAAAGTGCAGGTACGATAATAAAAGATAGTGCAGACGAAACAAAAAATATTATAACTGGAATAGCAGGAAAAAAAGACTTCTCAATTATTACAATTAAAAAAAATCATATGTCAAATGAAATAGGATTAATTAGCAAAACATTAAATATTTTTGAAGACTACAATGTAAGTATTGAGCATATTCCTAGTGGTATAGATTCATTTTCTGTTGTTGTAGAAACAGAAGCCATAAAACCATTTATTCACGAATTAATATCAAAAGTTAAAAAATCTACTAATGCAGATGAAATTGTAGTTTTAGATGAAATATCATTAATAGCTACTGTAGGAACAAAAATGAAAGGAAATATAGGGGTAGCTGGTAGACTATTCAAATCACTTGGAGATTCTAACATAAATGTCGTTATAACATCACAAACAAGTGATGAAATAAATATTATCGTCGG
>CAMBPW010000114.1 GCA_945869755.1 uncultured Gemella sp. | reverse complement strand
GGAACAATTATTGAATTGAGTTAGGAGAATTATGAACGATATAAAACTATTAGAACAAATAGCAAGTTTTAAAAAATTGCCTACTAATGACAACAGATGGCGAGTTGCATTTTATCACATTGCAAATGAATTTTGGAATATGGAAGAACACTTTTTAGTTTTAGATAGAAATAGCTATGAAGAAGGATATAATCTTCCATTAATAATAGACCATAAAGGAACGTTAGCTGTTCAATTTTTCACAAGTTACGAAAAAGCATTAGCATTTGTAGAAAAAGAAAAAGAATTTTTTACGGCAAACGGAAAAAAACTAATTTATAAAGTTAAGAAAAATGCTTTTCAACAAGTTTTTGCACCATTTTTAGCACAACAAAATTTGAATTATGTTATTAATGACATAGGAGAACATTTTTTAGATACTTTTGAAAGACTTTTAGCAATAATGGAAGCTGATACTGATTTTATAGTAGATGAAGTCCAAAAAAATTATATAGAAGCAGGAGATTTCAAAAATTTTTATGCAGATGCGTGTAAAAAATATTTAATATTTGTAGGATAAAAATTAATGGAGCGACTTAGTAAAATAGATTTTTGAAATCAAGATTTTTACTAAGTAGCTCCTATATTATTTATAAGATAGCTTTTATAAAGTAAATTTTTAAATTAACAAAACAATTCGTTTATGTAGTTTTAAATTTTTGGTTTAGCATCTTTTTTATTTTTTAATTGATAATATGCAAATTGTCCTATTAGTAATACAGCTATAACTATCCATGTAATTATTGGAAATTTTTTATATAGTGAAAATTTTTCTAAAACATTTATGAAAAAACTTTGTATAGCAATTGGAGTTATAACGAAAATTCCAGTAATAAAAAATTTTTTTCCTTTTGAAAAAATAAGAAATGATATAAAGAAAACTACAGTAATTATAAAAAAACTTATTCTTGGAATATCAATATAATAGTTATTAGGGTAAGGAAGTGGATTATAATAAAACATTATTATACCGAGTAATACTAACACTAAAGAAATTCTATTTCTTTCAAGTTCGTTGCTTTTTAAAATATCTTTAACAAAAAATAAATACCAAGCATAAAGCCAAATTAAAAATGTAATAAATAACATTAATAAATTAGCAATATTTAACTGTTTATTTATATCAAAACTTATTCCTAAAGTGTAAATAAATAAATAAGAAATAATTAGTCCGTAACTAAAAATCAAATATCTTTTTAATTTCATAATTTTTCTCCTGAATGTTATAGTTTTTATTATAGCATTTACATAAAGCAAACACAATAACATCAAAATTAAAATTTAAGTTTCTTTAAAGTATTAATGCTAACATTTATATAAAATAGGAGGTATGAAAATGACAGAAAACAAAAATGATAGCAACAAAGAATTACAAGAAAACAAAGATTATGAAATAAATAATTCAAATTTTGAAGAAAGTAATAATATTTCTTTAGAAGATGAAAATATAAATAGTGATGAACAAGTTGAGGGTAAATTAAAAGTTGAAGAAGATGTAGAAGAACAACAATTAGGAGAAAGTGATTTAGAAGAAAACAACGAAAAAATTACCGAAAAATTATTAGAGAGTGATGAAGAAGTTGCAAATATCGAAGAAACTAATGATTTAGAAGAAAGTACTAAAGGAAATAGAAAATTTGAAAAAAAATATTTAAAATTACTGTTAATAGCGATAACTATTTTTTCGTTAGGTGGTCTTAGTGTTTTTGGATTACAGAGTATAGTCGGAACTAATTATAGCACGTCTAAAGTTACAGTAACGAAAGAAGAAGCAGAAAATGAACAACTTACTGTAAATGCAATATCAAAAGCAAAAGATGCAGTAGTGTCTGTAATTAATTATAAAAAAACTTCATCTTCTAGTGTTTTAGATACAATTTTAGGTAAAAATTATACTGACGGAGATTTAAAAGCGTCATCTAACGGAAGTGGAGTTATTTATAAAAAAGAGGGGAATATTGCTTACATAGTAACTAATGAACACGTAATAAATGGAGCAGAAAAACTTAGTGTAATACTTAGCGATGGAACTTTAGTAGATGCAGAATTAGTAGGAAGTGATATTTGGACAGATTTAGCAGTTTTAAAAATTTCAGGGGACAACGTTTCTGTCGTAATGGATTTTGCAAATAGCAATGAAGTAGCTGTAGGACAAACTGCATTAGCTATCGGTTCGCCACTAGGTGTATCATTATCAAATTCTGTAACAAAAGGTATCGTTTCGGCAGTAGAGCGCCAAGTTCCTATGGATATTGATAAAGATGGCTCTTATGATTGGTATCAAACTGTAATGCAAACAGATGCTGCAATTAATCCTGGAAATAGTGGCGGAGCTTTAATAAATATTTCTGGTCAACTTATTGGAATTAATCAATTAAAAGCTTCAAGCACAACTTCAGAAATTTCAACAGAAGGTATAGGATTTGTTATTCCTGCTAATGAAGTTAAATTAATAGCAGAACAATTAGAAAAAGAAGGAAAAGTAACACGTTCTGCATTAGGAATACAATTAGTTTCGATTTCAACATTGAATGCTGATTTAGTAGAAAATACTTTAAAATATGATGCAAGTAACAAAGGTGTAGTAATAAAATCTGTTGAAGCAGGCAGTGCAGCAGAAACTTCAGGGCTTAAACAATATGATATTATTACAAAAATAAATGACATTAACATAGAAAATGTAGCAGATCTTAGAAAATATTTATTTGAAAAAACAAAAATAGGAGAAACAGTAACTGTAACATATTACCGTGAAGGAAAAGAATATGCTACAAAATTAACATTAGGGGTTCTTAAATAATATATCAAATATAATTGCAAAAAATAAAAAAAAGATATATAATTTAAACGATAAGAAAATAAAAAATAAAGGGGATATAATGGAAAATATAAAAAAAGTAAAAAAAGCTATTATTCCAGCTGCAGGATATGGTACTAGATTTTTGCCAGCTACAAAAGCACTACCTAAAGAAATGATACCAATTATAGACAAGCCTACAATTCAATATATAGTAGAAGAAGCAGTTGCTGCGGGAATAGAAGATATAATAATAGTTACAGGAAAACCTAAACGTGCAATAGAAGATCATTTTGATAGAAACGTAGAATTAGAGCATGAGCTAGAAATGAAAGGTAAATTAGATTTGCTAGAAAAAGTTCGTAGTGCAACAAATTTAGCTAACATTTATTACGTTCGTCAAAAAGAAATGGCAGGATTAGGAGATGCTATTTTAACAGCAAGAAGTTTTATTGGTGATGAGCCATTTGCAGTATTGCTTGGAGATGACATAGTAATTAATAAAGAAATACCAGCAATTAAACAATTAATAAA
>CAMBPW010000113.1 GCA_945869755.1 uncultured Gemella sp. | reverse complement strand
TATCTTCAACTATAGTTTTAAATCCTATACGTTTTTTCAAACCTAAAACTTCAAGAACTACATCTCTATAATCTTTTACAGGCTCTTCTACTCTTTCTTCTAATGTATTATTTATAGCGTTTTGTTTTTCTAATTGTTCTGGCAAAACTGTTGTCGCTAAAACAGGTTCAATCAAAATATTTTTATCAATTTCTTTTACACTAGAATTTTCAACATTTCTTGCTTCTGCTAATGCTTTTGCTATTTCTTCTTTATCTATTATTATAGTTTCATCAAAATCTTGTTCTAAATTACTAATAATAGTTTTTTCATAAAGATCTTCTTTATTAGTTTCAACAGTTTCTTCTATTACTGACTCTATTTTTTGCTCTATATTTTCTTCTATTTTTTCTTCACTATTTAATTCTGTTATCGCAGGTTCTTCTATATTTAAGTCGATACTTTCATTTTCAACACGATTTTTTATTTTTGCTAATAAATCTAAATATTCTTGGTTGCTTTCTAATTTTTCTGTATAATTAAAATTCTCTTCTACCAAAATATTTTCATTTAATTTATTTTCTTTTTCGATAATTTTTGTTTCATTTTTTATTTCATCATTATTATAAACGTCATTGTCTCGTTGAATTTCATCATTTTTTAATTCTTTTACCATTTTCTTATCCTTTCTTTAAAATTTTTATATTTATTATAACACATTATATTAATTAATGCTAACTAAAATATTTTAAAAAATAATAATTTTTACGATATTAAAAAAACGGATTAGAAAACAATTCCAATCCGTTGAATTTAATATTTTATTATTTTTAAAGTTTAATTTTTACTCTGAATAAAAAGTATAGTATAGGTACAATTATTATATATCCTATAATTATCGCAAATATTTTTCCTACAAAAACTTCAAAAAACATTATAGGTAAAATCGCAAATGATATTGTTGCTAAAATATAACAAATAATATTTATAGTTTTGAAAGTGAAAAATTTTCCTTCTTTTTCTATATCGTGATATTTATAAATATAACTAGCTCCGATTAAGAAAATAAAAATTATTCCAAAATATTTATAGAACTCTAAATTTTCATAATAACTATATACATAAAATTTCGCTGGAAAATAAGTAGGACTTCCATTTTTAATTAATTCATCTAACGAAGTTATAAACGAATTGCTTTCTCCAAAAGCAGTAGTATATCTATCAAAAATTCCGTATCTATAAGCCATATACAATATATATGGATATGCTACAAAAGTTAATGTTGGTACATACATACTTAAAATAGAAACTACACTTCCACAAAACGATGCGAAAATCGCTCCAATTAATAATATTGATAATGCTAAAACGAATAATCTAGCTTGCATCGTAAATGCAGTATAAGTAGTTATTAATTCAGATAGTACACTCGTTTTTATAATCCAAATATTAATTAAACTCGTTAATAAACACGCACTAATAAAAATTAATATACTTGCTAACAATTTTCCGAAATAAATCGTTTCTTTTTTATACGGGAGTTGTGCGACAAATTTTCCAAAAGTAGTATGATATTCTAAACCGAAAATTAATACTACAATTAGCGTAACTAAAAACATAAATATAAATGTATGAATAATAGAATAATAATTTTCTTTTATCGTAACGTTATCACCAGTTTCTAAATTACTAATAAAGAAATTTTTAAAATACATACTCGTACTATAACTATAAGTAGGATATTCTTTATTTATTTCATCAATTAATGAACGTATTTTAGTTGTATCAACATTATTTAAAGAATAATCTTTTTTTCGTAATTCTTCAGATAATGTATCACTCTCTTCTTTTAAAAGTTTAACTTTTTCTAAAAAACTTTCATCGTTTAGTACACTATATAATTTTGGATTTACAGTTTTTAAATTGACTGTTTTTGTTTCTCCAGTTTTATAATATATGTTAGAATAGTTACTTAATGATAATTCTTTACTAACTTCTCCACTATAAAATTTTATTAAATCTGTTGCAACTACATCGGTTTTTAACAATTCAAACTCTTCTTTTGTTATTTTTTTATCGAAAGTATTGTTAAATTCAATTCTTTCACTAGTTGTTGTTGAAGCCTTAGGAATTAAATATTCTGTTGCCCCATAATTGTTCATTTTTGAATAACTATATTCAACATAATCTTCTCTAAATCGCTCTTTAAAAAGTCCTCCTTTAACAAATGCAACTACTGAAAACAACATTAAAATAATTAAAACTTGTGGTAAATATCTTTTCAAATAAAGTTTTGTTACTTTTAAAACATCTTTCATTATTTTTCCTCCTCCCTATTTTTAAAAATAAATATTTCTTCTATCGTTGCTATTAACTTATCATATTGTACAGGTTTAGTTTCTAGCAATTTTTCTTCAAAAGTAGCACTATCTTTTACTATTACCGTATAAACTCTCCCTATATGATTTAAAACTAAAACATCTTTATCATTCATTAATTGTTGTTCTTCAACATTTTCATAAACGATTTGATATTTAACATAATCTTCTTTATTAACTTCTTCAGTAGACGATTCAGCTTGAAAATCACCTAAAAAATAAATTTTGTTACTTATTTTTTCTATGTGAGATAATTGATGACTACTTATTATAATTCCGACACCTTTTTCTTGTGCATCTAAAATATAATCTAATATTAAATTAATGTTAATAATATCAATACCATCTAACGGCTCATCAAAAAGTAAAAATTTTACATTACTAGATAATCCTAGTAAAATAGCTACTAACATCGTTTCACCTTTTGACAACTGAGAAATTTTTTTATTTTCACTAATTTTATTTTTTTTCAACTCCAACAAAAACATCTTTTCGTCAAAATTATTATAAATAATTTTATAATATTCAATTACTTTTTTTATTTTTGAAAATTTAAAATAATCAAATCTATCAGGAATATACATTATTTCATTTCGTAAACTATTATTTTTTAAAATATTAATATCATCCAATAAAATTTCGCCACTATTTACATTAATTATACCTACTATAGATTGCAATAAAGTAGTTTTTCCACTTCCATTTCTTCCTACAACGGCTAGAACTTCTCCACTATTTAATTCAATATTAACATCTTTTAACACTTCTTTTTTTTGATAACTTTTATATAGATTTTTAATTTGCAACTTCATTTTCTTCACTCCTATTATAAATATTTTCTATTTTCTTTAATAACTTTTCTTTCGACAGCGATAAAAATCTCCACTCAATTAATAATTGCTGTACTATTTCTTCAATAAATTCCGTTGCTTTTTCATTTTCTTTCATAACTATTCCCCTTTAATTTTTATCAAAACTTTTAGATAGTTTTTCTATTAATTCATCTTTACTAATACCTAAAACTCTAGCTTC
>CAMBPW010000112.1 GCA_945869755.1 uncultured Gemella sp. | reverse complement strand
TACAACGCTCAACATAACGACAAAAAATAATTTTTTTAAATTTTTCATTATATTAATTCTCCTTTTTTATTTTATAATTAATTATACCATAAATTATTATATGTGTAATCAAAATAAAAAAATCTGTCATACAAAATTTATGGCAGATTTTTTACTATATTATTTTCCTTCTTTTAATTCATTTAATGCCATTAATTTTTCTAGTTTTCCTTTTAGTAATAATAATATCACTCCGAATACTATAATAATTATCGCAATATATCCAAATAGAGCTTGGAATCCTAAACCTTCTGTTAAACCTGTAAGCTCTCCAGAAATTTTATTAGCAAGTGAGAATGACAAATACCATACCCCCATAACTATAGATGCATATTTGGCAGGTGCTAATTTGTTAAATAGTGACATTCCTATCGGTGATAACATTAATTCTCCGATTGTTAATAAAACATAAGATAATAATACATACCAAATGCTCATTTTTAAACTACCATCAGTTACTCCACCTAATCCATTAAGCCCAAGAACTAATACTCCGAAAGCTACTCCTGAAATTATCATTCCTAAAGCCATTTTAGTAGCTACCGACCAATCTTTTCCTTTTTCTTCTAATTTAACCCAGTAACGTCCCATAACAGGCGCTAAAATTACGCATAAAATTCCATTAAATGACATTAACCAAGCTATAGGCATCATATATCCAAAAATATTTCTATCTACTAAATCTTTAGTTAATAATGCGAATGAAGTTTGAGTTTGATACCATGCACTCCAGAATAATACTACAAACACGAAGAAAATAGCCATAGCAACCATTCTTCCTTTTTCTTCTTTAGTAAATCCTTTTGACGTAGCCTCTTTAGCGACAACTTCTTTTTTCTTAAATGAAGGATATTTTCCAGCTTCTTTTAGCCACTTAGGTGCTAAAACTAAAAATCCAACAAATTGAACGATAGTCATTATAACAGCTGTTAAGAACGCATATTTAAATCCATAACTAGATACTGTTCCATCTGCATTAAATGTAGCAAATTTAGTCTCTACAATATACCCTACAATAATAGGCCCTAAAAATGCTCCAATATTAGTAGCCATGTAGAAAATACTATAAGCTTCATCTCTCTTAGTAAGTTCATCTTTTTTGTACAATTCACCTACTAATGCACTTACATTACCTTTACCTAATCCACCACTAATAATACCAATACCGAAGCAAATCCATAATGTTTTTGCTGTAGGATCACTAGGCAAAATAGTAATAAATGCTAAATAATAGAAAATACTAACAAAAGTACCTAAAATTATAGTCTTTTGTAATCCAAGATATCTGTCAGCTAGGTATCCTCCTAATAATGGAGCTAAGAACATAAGCATTGAATATGTTCCATAAATACTACTAGCTTCAGCAACACTAAATCCTAATCCATTTTCGCTAGTTGGCGATGTTAAAAATAAGAATAAATACCCAATAATACCGTAAGCATAAAAACTATTAAGCCCCGTTACAAGGTTAGCCAACTGCAATCCTATAGGATGTTTTGTTTTTTTTGTAGTTGTTGTCATTTTTACAACCTCCCTTTATATTTAATATTTTATAATTGTATTGTATCAAATTTATAAATATTGTCAATATGATTTTTTATTAAAAAATATAATTTTTATAAATAAAATTTTATACGTTTACATTTACTTATTTAAAGGTAATTTAAAAAATATTTTTAAATATAATGTAAACTTGACACATAAACATTTTGTATTATAACTGAAATATAAAATTATAAATTGTCTATAAAAAATATTTCTTGATTTTTTTTCTAATAACTAATAAAATTAAATTAAATAAATTTTATGAGAGTTAAAAATATGTTATTTAGAGAAACAATTTACGAAGTTGAAAAAAAGAAAACTATTAAAGAGATTTTATTCCTCATTATTGGAACTATTTTATTTTCAATTTATGCTGGAATTTTACTGCCATACAATGATTTAACAACAGGTGGTGCATTAGGTCTTGCTATTGCTATAAATAAATTTACAACTATTAATATAGGAACTGCACAAATTTTGCTTAATGCTCCGTTATTTTATATAGGGTATAAATATGTCGGGAAAAAATTTATGTTCATTACATCAATAATAATAGTTTTATCATCTATTCTTATAGATTACTTACCTACTATTATTACTCCGATAAATCTTGGAGATAAAATTGTTGCTACAATTTTTTCTGGAATTTTATCGGGAATAGCTATGTCATTTATTTTTATAGGTGGCGGATCTACTGGCGGATCTGATATAACAGGAAAATATTTTGTAAAAAAATATAATTTTAACTTGCCTACAGTATTTTTAACACAAGATATTATAATTTATATTATTATTTGGATTGCTTTTGATATTAAATATGTAATGTATGCAATTATTATGAGCTACGTCCGCAACAAAACTTTTAAAGGAATACAAAATCTTTTATCTGCATACATTCAATGTACAATTATTACTGAAAATGCTGAGAAATTGGTGGAAGTTATTAATACTGAAATTCATCGTGGATCAACAATTATTGACGTTGAAGGTGGATATTCTCACGAAAAGAAAAAAATGGTTATTTTAATAATTCAGCAAAATGAATTATATACATTAAAAAAATTATTAAATATCCATTGCCCTAAAGCATTTATAACTGTAAATAGTATAAACACTATTCTCGGTAATTTTAAAGAACATTCATATAGATTGTAATATTGAATTAATATAATATTTCAAGTATAATATTAATAACGAATATAATTTTTAGGAGATTAAAAATATGAATCTAATACCTACAGTCATTGAGCAAACTTCACAAGGTGAAAGAGCTTATGATATTTATTCAAGATTATTAAAAGATAGAATTGTTATTCTTGGATCTGACGTTAATGACCAAGTTGCAAATTCAATTGTTAGTCAATTATTATTTTTAGAAGCACAAGATAGTGAAAAAGATATTTATTTCTACATTAACTCCCCAGGTGGAAGTGTTACTGCTGGTTTCGCTATTTATGATACTATACAACATATTAAATGTGATGTTGTAACTATTTGTATGGGTATGGCTGCTAGTATGGGTGCATTTTTACTTTCTGCAGGGACTATTGGAAAACGTTACTGTTTACCTAATGCAGAAGTTATGATTCATCAACCTCTTGGTGGTGCTCAAGGTCAAGCTACTGAAATCGAAATCGCAGCTCGTCATATTTTAAGAACAAAAGCAAAATTAAATAAAATTTTAGCTGATCGTACTGGTCAAACAATAAAAACTATCGAAAAAGATACTGAACGTGATAACTATATGACAGCAGAAGAAGCACTTGCTTACGGTCTTGTAGATAAAGTTATGTATCCAGAAAATAATAAGCCACAAAAAAAAGAAAAAA
>CAMBPW010000111.1 GCA_945869755.1 uncultured Gemella sp. | reverse complement strand
GTTTATAATGTTGAAAGATATTTAGAAAGATGTGTAAATTCGATATTATCTCAAAGATATAAAAATTTAGAGATAATATTAGTAAATGATGGATCAACTGATAATTCTGGTAATTTATGTGATGAATTATCAAAATTAGATAATAGAATTGTAGTTTATCATAAAGAAAATGGTGGACTATCTGATGCAAGAAATTATGGTGTAGAGAGAGCCAAAGGACAATATATTGGGTTTGTAGACAGTGATGACTATATACATGAAAATATGTATGCTCATCTTTATGAAATTATAAAAAAAGAAGATGCAGATGTATCTGAATGTGGAGTAACGAGAGTTTATAAAAATGCAGAGCGACCACATTATACGGGAGAAGAATATTATTTAGTATTAAATGCAAAAGAATATTTACGAGAATATTTAACTATAGAGAAAATTTACGGAAATGTATGCTGGAAACTAATAAAAAAAGATATTGCTAAAAAAATAATGTTTCCAGTAGGAAAATATTATGAAGATATGTTTTATAATTATGAATTGATGCAATTAGCAAAGAAATATGTAATTATAAATAATAGTTACTACTATTACTATATTAGAGAAAATAGTATTACTACTAAACATTTTAATGATAAGCATTTGGTAATACTAGAAATTGCAACAAAAATTTATGATTATACTATTAAGAACTATCCTGAGTATAGTGAAGAAGCGATAACAAGACTTTATTATGCTTATGTATCATTAATAAGCCAATTAGTTTTTGTAAAAAATTATAAAAATATAAAAGAATATAAATTTATAAAGAAGTTTATTATTGACAACAAAAATAAAATATTTTTAAACTCTACATCGCCAAAAACTTTGAAAATAGCAGTAGCGTTAATAATAATAAATACAAATCTGTATAAGTATATTTTAAAATTACGTAAAACAAAATTAGAGGCGAATATCTAATATTAATTATTATATTATGAAAGAAGGTGATATATTGTATTTTAAAAAAATATATAACATAGCATTATTTTTATTATTTTTTATATTTTTCATTTATATATATCTATACCTTTATTATAATGAATTAGGATATTTAATAATAAGTTCAAATTTATTAATTTTAAATTGTATATTATACACTTTTAATAATATAAAATATCATATAATAAGTTGTATTTTTTATTTTACAATATATATTTTCTTATTATCAATGCCAACTATAGATTACTTTAAATATGGTTTTTTAAATTTATATATTACAGAAGTATATTCAGCGTCAATAATGTTAGTTATGTTGGCAGTAACCGCAATATTTATTGGAAGTATTATTGCAGAATATTATTACAAAGATAAATTAATATTAGAAAAAAAATATTCAAAAGACTATATAACATCGTTAAGATTTGTATCAATAATATTTTTCTTATTATCTTATCCATGTTATTTAATTTTAAATATAGAAAAAGTATTATATAGATTTAGTGTCGATGATTATTATGTTTATTATGCAACATTTGAAAGTTCATTACCGAGCATAGTACACCGAATATCTGATTTTACAATGTATGCTCTCATTATATATTTAGCAACAAAACCTAAAAAAATCTATGCTACATTAGGCTTGTTGTCTTATGTGTTTGCAAACTTTTTAATATTGTTAACAGGAACTAGAAATCCATTTATTTTAAGTTTATTATTTTCTTTTGTTTATTATTTTATAAGAAATCAGAGTGAAAAAGATATATGGATTGGGAAAAAAGAAAAATTTTTAATTGTAATATCTTCTCTACCAATAATTATAGGTATGGGAGCATTAAATTATATAAGAGAAGGAGAGAATGTAAATAAATTAGGAATATTTGATTTATTGATAGATTTTGTTTATAAGCAAGGAACAAGTTTTAATGTATTAGCGTGGGGATATATGCACAGTAGTGATCTTCCTGTTCGTGAATTTAGAAATTATACGTTTGGTCATATAATTGATTATCTAAATCATGGAACTATTGGTAGTTTAGTCTCTGGAGGAAAACATCTTTCTGAAATGAGTAGATTAGATATGGCGTTAGATTCAAATAGTTTAGCACATAATCTTTCTTTTTTAGTATATCGTAACTATTATTTACAAGGTCATGGAATAGGAGATAGCTATATTATAAATAACTATATAGATTATGGTTTTTTAGGTGTATTTATTATCGGTTTGTTTTTAGGATTTATATTTGTCTATATGTTACGAAAAGTTTATGTTGGAAAAATTTTATCTTCAACAATAGTTTTAGTAATCATTGCAACTCTTTATTTTATGCCTAGAGGAAATTTTTCAGAAAGTTTTTCTTTTATTTTAACAATTCCGTTTTGGATATCTTATTTAACAATATGGTTTTTAGCTAATTTAATTACAAAAAATAATAAATATTTAATTAGGAGATAAAAATGTTTAATAAATACTCGTTAGCCGATTTATTCGCAAATATATATAAAAAATTAAAAATAAATTTACTTCTTATAGGTATAATTTTTTCTACTTTGGCAATACCCTTAGTTTACAAAACGATAAGTAATTCATCTGTTGTAGTAACAAGTACAGAAAGCTTTTCTAGTTATGTTGCGTATAAAATAGATGCTCCTAAAAATGGGAATACAATTATAAAAGAAACAGATAGTGGATATAGTGATTTTTATGCTAAAACTATAAAATCAAATATCAATGGAGCCTACTTTTTTAATGGGGTTAGTGAAGAAAAAATGTCTGCTTTGGCATCTTCATATGGAGTTGGAGTAGAAACTCTTAAAAATTCTAATTTAGAATTTTGGGAGAAAAAAATAGAGGTAAATACTATACAAGAAAATTTAGGAGTATCTGTAAAAATATTTACACCTAGCCAAGAAGTTAATAGGATTATTGAAGAAAAAATAGATGCTGTAGTTAATTCATATAAAAATACTTTTGATAATACTACAGTAACAAAACTAGAAACTGTTTATTCTAAAGATTCAAAAACAGATAGTCAAGAAATGAGTTCTTACAGTAAAAAAGCTTTAGCATTAAAATTAATTATAGTTGTAATAATTAGTATATTTTTCGTATCTGGTGCTAATTTTGTAATGTATATTTTTAATCCGACTATTAACAGAAAAGGTGATTACAGCTCTTATTCTCTTAATTTCGTACAAGATATTAGCAATGATACACAATTAAAAGAAACTGTTGAATATTTAAAAAATAAATATAGTAACTATAATATAGGGATTGTTTCATCAATAAAAAGTATAAATGAAAAATTAAAGAAGTTAAATTATACTGTTGTAGATATTGATAATATATCAGAAATTTTAGAAAATGATAAATTAATATTTGTAGAAGAGTATGGCATTACTAGGTACAAAAATTTTGAAATTAATAAGAGTGTAGTAGATAATTTT
>CAMBPW010000110.1 GCA_945869755.1 uncultured Gemella sp. | reverse complement strand
TTATACTAACGTTATGCAATTTATGCATAACGTTTTTTGTTGATTATATTATATTTTATTTATAGGAGTATTTTATTGAGAGTTATATTAATATGTAAATATGATGGAAGTAATTATCATGGGTTTCAAATACAACCTAATAAAATAACTATTCAAGAAGTTATTGAAAAAAGTTTGAGAAAATTACACAATAAATCTGTAAGAATTCATATGAGTGGAAGAACAGATGCTGGAGTGCATGCATATATACAGCCTATTCATTTTGATACAGAATTAATTTTAGATAACAATTCTTGGGTTAGAGCTGTAAACGCCTATTTACCAAAAGATGTTGTTATTTTAGGAGCAATTACGCTAAACGAAAATTTCCATGTGAGATATGATAGCATTTCTAAAACGTATATATATAAGTTATACATAGGAAAATATGTAGATCCATTCAATGTACGATATGTAGGACATTTTCCTTTTAAATTTGATTATGAAAGAGCATTAGAATGTGTACCTTATTTTTTAGGTGAACATGATTTTTCTTCTTTTTGTTCAAAAAATAATAATATTGAAAATAAGATTAGAACAATAACAAATTTCACGATAAATAAAGAAAATGAATATGTTACTTTTGAAATTTCAGGAGATGGTTTTTTGTATAATATGGTAAGAATTATAGTAGGAACTATTTTAGACGTTGCATCTGGAAAAATAAATAAAGAATATATCGAAACTATTTTTGAAAAAAAAGATAGAAAGTATGCTGGCAAACGTGTATCCCCATCAGGTCTATACTTAAAATCGGTTTATTATAACAATGCTGAAGTAAATCAATTAATAAATAATTGTTTAAAATTATAATTTTAATTTTAAAATAAAAAATACTTTGTTTTTTATTAATAAAATGTTATAATTTATAGAGGTATTATATGTTAATATGGGTAGAGAAAATTAGGAGGTTTACTATATGGTATATTTTTATTCATTTATTCTTATAGCGTTAGTTTTAGGAATAATGTATTTATTTATGCTTAGGAATAGAAAAAAACAAGAATTATTGCCATTGTTAGAAATAAAAGATGAATTAGAAAGAGAAACGTTATCTGAAGAACTAAAAGAGGTTAAAAATCTAAATATATCAGGTAAAGCTCAGAATTGGTTAGAAGATTGGGAGAGTTCATGGTATGAAATTCAAAGTATTGATATTGATGAATTAGATAAAGATTTATTCCAAGCAGAATCATATATTGACAAATTTAACTTCAAAAAAGCAGATGAAATTATTTTTAATAGTGGTGAAACTATTGCTGTTATAAAAGAAAAAATATCAACAATAAGAAAAGAAATAAAACAATTAATAGAAATAGAACCTAAAAATAAAGAACAATACGAAGAAATTGTTAAAGAATATAAAGAATTAAATAGAGAGTTACTAGCGAAAAGACATCAATATGGAGGAGCAGCTGATAGTTTTGAACAACAAATAAAAGATGTTGCACCAAGATTAGATGAATTTAAAGAGTTGACTACTTCTGGTAAATATATAGAAGCACAAGAGAGTATTAGTGATATTAAAGTTACTATTATTGATCTAAAGGATAAAATAAATATATTACCAGAAATACTAAAAGAAATAGAGAAAACTACACCTTCACAAATTCAAACTTTAAGATTAAAAGTTGAAGAAATGGAGAGAAAAGGCTTTAAATTAACACATTTAGATATATCTTCTAAAATTGAAAATTGTGTTTGGCAGCTTAATGACGCTAGAGAAAAAGTAAAATTAGGAGATATAGATTTAATTGAATCTATATTAGATGGTATATATGATGTAATCGAAGAAGTATCAAATAATTTAAAGAAGGAATTAGATTATAAAAAATATATTGAAGAAACATATTCTGTTGTTAGTAAAAAATTGTCTCAGCAAGATAAACTTAATGAAGCAATATATAATAATATTCAAGAAATAAAAAATAGATATCAAATATATTCAGAAGATGAAGAAATGATTTCTAGAAATTTTGATATCATTAGTAATTTAATTGAAATAAAACATGATATTGATGTTTATATAAGTAATCAACCTAGATTAAATTATAAAGATTTAAAAGAAAAAGTACAAATTTTAGCTCAAGATATTGAAAAAATTGAAGAAGAGCAAACAAATTACTCTAGATACTTAACAAGTTTAAGAGAAGAAGAAATTTTATTACGAGAAAAATTAAATTATATTAATCAAGAAAAAGAAGTAATCAAGAGAAAGTTATCTAATTCTAGAGTTCCAGGATTTAGTGATAGATTCGTAGTTTTATATAAAGAAGTTACAGATAGCTATAAATATGCAGTAGAAGAATTGAAAAAAGAACCAATGAACATTGATATAGTTAAAGACTCTGTAGAAGAAGTAGAAGAATCACTTAACATATATAGAAGTGAAGTTAATAATATTTTAACTGATATTGAATTGGTTGAAAAATTAATAAGATATTCAAATAGGTACAGAAAAGATAATGTTGAGCTTCATAAACAGTTAACTATAGCTGAACAGTACTATAAAGAATATAGATATAATAAAACTTTAGATATTATTAAAAATTCTTTAGAAAAAGTAGAATCTGGGGCTTATGAAAGAATAAGAAGAGAAGTTAAAGAAAAGAGATAAATAAAAAATAAGATTAAGTAAAAAACTTAATCTTATTTTTTTGTTTTTAAATTTTCTTCCCAAGATTGCAAACCTTGTTTTAACATGAAAATATTTTTATATCCATGTTTTTTTAATGTTAATGCAGCTCTAGGAGCAGTAGTCCCATTTTTATCACATAAATAAATTGGTTTGTCTTTTAATAATGAAGAATATTTAAATGATAATTGTGAAAGTGGAATATTTCTTGCTCCATTAATATGAGCATAATTAAATTCATCTCTTTCTCTAATATCAACTAATTGGACATTTCTTATATTTTTTTTAAATTCTGAATAAGGTAATTTTGTAACAGCTTTTGATATTCTATAATAATTAACAAATCCTACAATTGCTAATATAAAAATAATTATTAATGTAGATATTAAAAATTGCATTGTATCCTCCTAATAATATGTTATAATAAATTATGATAAAAAATATTATAACATATTATAAAAGTATTTACAATAACTATAAAATATAATACATATTTGTATGTGTAAGGAGAAATTTTATGATTATAACATCATTAAATAATCAAAAAATAAAAGATATTATAAAGTTAAAAAATATAAAACAAGTAAAAAAAAATAAAAAATTTCTAATAGAAGGATTACATTTAATAGAAGAAGCGATAAAAAAAAATAATGTTGAAGAAATATTTATTTCTGAAAGTTTTAATAAAAATTTATTCTTTTCAATAATATTACAAACAGCAAAAATACCTTGATTATTTACTGTATCAG
>CAMBPW010000109.1 GCA_945869755.1 uncultured Gemella sp. | reverse complement strand
TTGAAAATAAAAAATAGGAGAAGAAAAATGAAGAAAATATCAGTTACAATATACTCGTTATTATTGACTGTATTTGTAGGATATATAATGCCAGTATCAATGTTAAAATATTATCCATATGGGGATGCTACAATATTTAATTATTTTGGATATGCAATGAATAAAGGAGAAAAGTTATATATAGATATATTCGACCATAAAGGACCGATAATATTCTTTATAAACTATATAGGATATAATTTTTATGGTGGCTTAGGAATAAAGATAATATATCTAATAACAATATTTTTGTTTTTCATATTCTCATATAAAGTAATAAAAATATTTTCAGATAAAAAATCTGTAGCGTATATAACGTTATTAATGTTAATGATAATATTTTTAACAATATATGAGCATGGATTAGGATTAGAAGGATATATGTTACCATTAATAACATATTCATTATATGTGTATTTAGAATACTTTATAAATAAAAACATAAATAACATAAGAATAATAATAGTTGGAATATGTTTTTCATTAGTATTTTTTACGAAGATTAATATGGTAGGATTATGGTTAATATTATCTATAATAGTAATAATAAAGTTAATGTTAGAAAAAGAATATAAAAAAATATGGATTTTCATCTTAAACTTTTGTATAGGAATTGCAGTAGTGGTAATTCCATTAATAATTTACTTTATAATAAATAATTCACTATATGAAATGATTTACCAGTCATTTATAGTGAATTTATCATATACAGGAGATTCTCCTACAGATAAATATCAAATATTATCTTGGGTTATTAGAATATTAAATAGTTATATGTTGCCTATAATAATAGCATTAGTAAGTATTTTTTATTATAAGAAAAACAAAGTGTTTGTTATATGTGGATTAATACTCCTAGTATTTTGCATATTGGCTAGTATAATTTCTAAAAGAGAATATTTACATTATCTTATAGTATTAATACCTTTATTTATACCTTACATAGCTATATTTATAGATAAAATATTAGATGTATTAAACATGAAAATAGGAGTAATGCTAATATTAATAGCATTGTTAGTAATTTATTTTCCACATCTTAATAATATAAGAGAGCAAAGATATGTTCGCAATCAAGATAATGCAGTGTATATAAGAAAAGCATCAGAGTACATAAAATTAAATACAAAAGAAGACGATAGAATATATGGACATAGAATATATGGCTCAGTATATTTATTAGCGGACAGACTATCTTCAACAAAATATTTCTTTATACCAGGATTTCATGATGATAGTATTTTTTTAGAAGATTTTAAAATGAATTTAGAACAAGATTTGCCAGTTTATATAGTTGTAGACGATATAAGGTTGTTTAATATGAAAATAGATAAATATATTTTAGATGTAATTGATAAAGAATATGTTTTTGAAAAAGAATTTAGTAGTATGAAAGTTTATAGAAAGAAATAGGGTTGGTTTATGTATAAATTTTTAAATAAATTAACAACTATAATATTTTCTGTGATTTCAATAGTAATTTTATTTTTAATATTTGTATTTAATTATTTAGAATACAATAAGAAATTGAGCGTTTCTAATTATAATAATTATGTGGTAATTTTAGGAATAGTAGTATTTATAATTATACTTATGATAAGTTTTATTTTTATCAAAATAAAAATAAAAAATATACTATATATAATTACATTCTTGTTATCAGTAATTCAAATATTAGTAATATATACTTATTATTTTGTTACAGGTTGGGACGCAGGAACAGTTATTGATAATAGTTTTAATTTAGCAAATCAAGGAAAATTGGATTATCCATATTATTTTTCGGTATTTCCTAATAATGTATTGATTGTAAAATTTTATTCGGAAATTATTAGTATAGTGAACTTAGTAGGTTTAGATAAATATGCTTATTTTATATTACTAATCTTGATGGTAATTATTTGTAATTCAACAAGTATTTTATTATATAAAGTTTTAGAAAAAATATTTAATAATAAAATTATTTCAATAATAGGATATTTTTATTACTTATTATTAATATATATTTCTCCATGGATATCTATACCATACTCAGATTCTTTATCTTTAATTATTCCGATACTTTTATTATATATTTACATATTTTTCAATAAAAATATATGCTTAAAGTTTATATTATTAACATTTATATTTGTTTTAGCTATAAACATAAAACCACAAACAGCGATAATATACATAGCTATTTTAATTTTTGATTTAATAATAAGTTTCAAATTAAAATATATTATTAAGAAAATTTTAATTATAATATTAACATTTTTAGTAACTACCCAGTGTTTTGAATTATATACAAAAGACATAACAAATCAATTAAATAAAGAATTAGCAACAACATACATTCATTATATAAAAATGGGACTTAACGAAAATTCTAGTGGAGAGTGGAATTCTGAAGATGTTATATTTTCTCAGTCTATAATTTCAAAGAAAGACAGAGATGAAGCTAATAAACAAGTTATAATAGAAAGATTGTCTAATTTTACTACACAAGGTTTTATAAAACATTTTGCGAAAAAAACATTACTAACATATAATGATGGAACATTTGCTTGGGGAAAAGAAGGTAATTTTTATAATATTATATTAGAAAAAGATAATTTTTCATCTGATTTTACACGAAATATATACTATGAAGATGGGAAGTACAATAAAGTTTTTAATGTGTTTCAACAAGCTAATTGGCTTATGCTGTTGGTACTAACTGTTTTTAGTTTATTTATCAATAAAGATGAAAAAAATTACAAACTAATAATTTACTTAACTTTAATAGGACTATTTATATTTGAAACTATATTTGAAGCAAGAGCTAGATATTTATTTTCAAATGTACCAATATTTATAATATGTGCGATGTATGGTGTACAAAATTTAATAGAACTAAAGAATAGAATATTTAATAAAAAGAACTAGAAAAAATCTAGTTCTTTTAATTTTGTCAAAAGGAGATAATTTAATGATTAAAAAAAGAATAAATAGTATACGAGCACCAGTTAAATAACTGGTGTTTTTATATTAAAAAAATAAAAAATAAAAGCAATAACAAATAAAAAAGGCATTAACACAAACTGCGGTTTATTATATAATTTATGTATCCCCGCAAGGATAGCTACCCATATTATAGGGCAGTAAGGGGGTGGAATAAATTGTCAAATTTTATTTTAATTTTAGATGTTATTTTAAAAATTTTATCTATAATAATATCTGCGTATGCTGTGTATAAAATATATTTAGAAAGTTTAAAATATTCTAAAAAAAAGCGTCTAAGACGGAACCATAGACGCAATAGATAATTTTTGAAATTTTATTCAAAGGGTGGACGAGTAGGAATGTTCGCCCTATCCTTTATATTTAATATATCAGAAAGGTTTTAAAAAGTCAATGGAAGA
>CAMBPW010000108.1 GCA_945869755.1 uncultured Gemella sp. | reverse complement strand
CAACAACAAGGGAAGTACCAGCCAATGCAGAAGCGATAAGTCATAAGTTGTTAATTAAGGCAGGTATGGTTAAGCAAGTGTCAGCTGGTGTCTATACTTATCTACCCTTAGCAAACAATATTATTGAAAAAATAAAAAAAGTAATTAGAGAAGAACACGATAAAATTGACGCGGCAGAATTAATTATGCCATTATTACAATCTCAAGAACACTGGGAAAAATCTGGTCGTTGGGGTAAAATGGGTGATGAACTTATGCGCGTTAAAGATAGAAAAGGTGCAGGATACGCTTTGCAACCTACATCTGAAGAAGTAATTTGTCAAACTGTAGATAATATGGTAACTTCATACAAGCAATTACCATTAAACTTATATCAAATTCAAACTAAATTTAGAGATGAAATTCGTCCACGTTTAGGATTGTTACGTTGTAAAGAGTTTATTATGAAAGATGCTTATTCATTCCACGATAGTCCAGAATCTTTACGTGAAATGTATAATGATTACTATCAAGCATATTCTAATATTTATGATAGATTAGAACTAAAATATCGTGCAGTTCAAGCAGACTCTGGAAATATCGGAGGAAGCTATACTCACGAATTTCAAGCATTAGCTGAAGTTGGAGAAGATACTATCGTATATACTGACAATAGTGACTATGCAGCTAACATCGAAACTGCGAAAGTTGTTGAAGAAAATTATTCTTTACCAGAGTTTGAAAGAAAAGAACGTTCATTGTTAGAAACGCCAGCACAAGAAACTATTGATGACATAGCAGCATTTTGTGGTGTTGAAGTTAATCGTGCAATGAAAGGTTTAGCATTAAATGCTGACGGAAATTTATATTTAGTTTTAATGCGTGGAAATGACCAACTAAATGAAATTAAATTTAAAAAAGCGACTAACACTCACGAAGTTAGAATGGCAACACCAGAAGAAATTGAGAGTATGGGATCAGTAGTTGGATATATGGGACCATTTGGAATTGAAAATTGTACAGTAATTGCAGATCATGCAGTAAAATATATGTACAATCATAGCTGTGGTGCAAATAAAAAAGGATTCCACTACATAAACGTAAATCACGGAGATTATGAAGTAGACGGATACTACGATTTACGCATGATTGAAGAAGGAGATTTAGCTGAAGATTTATCAGGACCAGTTAAGTTTGCAAAAGGGATAGAAATAGGTCAAATATTCGAATTAGGAAAAGGATATTCTGAGTCTATGGATATTACTTATTTAGATGCAAATGGACGAGCAAATCATTTTTATATGGGATGTTACGGAATTGGAGTTTCGAGATTACTTTCTGCAATTATCGAACAACATAATGACGAATACGGAATTATTTGGCCAAAAGAAGTAGCACCATATCAAGTGCACTTACTATGTGTTGATGTTAAAAAAGAAGAACAATTAGCATTAAGTGAGAAAATTTATAAACAACTGCGTGATGCAAAAATAGAAGTATTATTTGATGATAGAGCAGAACGTGCAGGTGTAAAATTTAATGATGCAGATTTAATTGGTATTCCATTACAAATAATTGTAGGGAAAAAAGCCGGAGAAAATACTGTTGAAATTAAAGAAAGAAGAACAGGAGAAAAAACAGAAGTTTCTTCTGAAAATGTATTAGAAATAGTACAAAACTTTTACAAATAAAATAAGGAGTCGTAATGAGTAACAAACATTTTTCGTTATTGTTAAAAACGTTAGAATTAGATTATCTTTTAGAAAAAGAAGAAATTGCTAATATTGAATTAAAAAATATTGAAAAAGATAATATTAATAAAAAATGGACTTTTAACTTCAAAACGAATAAATTACCAGACGTTACCGACTTTCTGCAAATAATAAAAAATATGCGAGATAGTTTTTTTGAAGACTATCTCGTTAATTATAGTATTACATTGACAGAAGAAGTAACCGAAGAAAAGATTATAGAATATTGGCCTTATGTTATAAATGAAATTTTTGCAAGTAACAACAATAAAAAATTAATCGAAGCAATTTTAGCTAACGAAGCGACATTTGAAAATTCAGAAATTATTATTAAAGTAGTAACACCTACATTATGGAACAATTACATTAATGACAAAAAAAATGAAATATTGCTACAATATAAAAATTTAGGAATTAAAAATTTAAAAATAAAACCTCATTTTAAAGTAGAAGAAGTAGTTCAGAATCACGAAGAAATAATTTCTAAAAAGTTAGAAGCACTTGAAAAGTTAGAATTACAAAATAATAAAAAAGTAGTAGACGAAAAAACAGTTAAATCTAATGTAGAAAAATATGGAAAAGATATTTCTACAAATAATGTTATAGATATTGTAGATGTAATAGGAACATCTGGTAATGCAACTTTATTTGCTCAAGTTTTTGAAGTTGAAAAAAGAGAATTTAGAACGGGAAGTGGACAATATTTAGTAAAAATAACTGACTATACAGAGTCTATTATTATGAAGTTATTTATTAACGGAGCTAATGATAAATATAAACCTAATACTAGAAAAAATGCCCTACAAGAATTAGTAGGTAGTTTGAAAGTAGGACAATGGATAAAAATTGAAGGACGTTTATCTTACGATTCCTTTTTAAATGATACTATTATTGAGCCAACAGCGATAGAATTAGCCGTTAAAGAAGAAAAAAATGATGATTATGAAGGCAGAAAAAGAATAGAATTAAATGTTCATACTAAAATGTCACCGCTAGAAGGAATTTCTAGTGTGAAAGATTATATTAATAGAATTTCTAAATGGGGCCACGAAGCTATTGCTTTTACAGATTTGTACGGAGTACAGGCGTATCCGGACATTTGTTTAGGAACGAAAGGAAAAGAAATAAAACCTATATATGGATTGAATGCCTTTATATTAGATGATAGCATAACAGCTACAACAAATGCTAAAGACATAAATTTAAAAGATGCAACTTATGTCGTTTTTGACGTGGAAACTACGGGACTTTCTGCTGAACGAGATAGACTTATAGAAATTGCAGCTATTAAAGTAAAAAATGGAGTAGAAATAGATAGTTTTGAAAGTTATATTAATCCGCAAAGAAAAATTTCTGAATTAATTACTCAATTAACGAGTATAACTAATGAAGATGTAAGAAATGCACCGTTTGAACAAGAAGTAATGCAAAACTTTTATAAATGGTTAGATAAAGATGACATTCTTGTAGCGCATAACGCAAAATTTGACTTAGGATTTTTAGGGAAATCTTTTGAAAGACTAGGTATTATGTCTGAATTAAATTATGCGAGTATTGATACTCTATTCGTTTCTCGTGCCATAAATCAAGAACTAAAGCGTCACGGATTAAGTAATTTAGCAAAACACTACAAAGTAAAACTCATACACCATCACCGTGCTATTTATGATACGAAAGCAACTGCGGAAGTTTTTGTAAA
>CAMBPW010000107.1 GCA_945869755.1 uncultured Gemella sp. | reverse complement strand
AAGGTTATGATATAAACAAACATCGTCAAAAAGTAGGAATGGTTTTTCAAAACTTCAATCTATTTAACAATTTAACGGTTTTGGAAAATATTATTCTTGCTCCAAAAACATTAGGACTAGATAGTGAAGAAAATTTAAAAAATAAAGCGATGGAACTACTTGCTAGAGTAGGGCTTTCTGACAAGAAAGATGTATATCCAAGTAGTTTATCAGGTGGACAAAAGCAACGTGTAGCTATAGCGAGAGCTTTAGCTAATGAGCCAGAAGTGTTGTTGTTTGATGAGCCGACTAGTGCGTTAGATCCAGAAATGGTAAAAGAAGTATTAGAAGTAATAAGAGAACTTTCAAATGAAGGTTTGACTATGATTATTGTAACGCATGAAATGAATTTTGCTAAAGAAGTTGCTGATAAAGTAATTTTTATGGATAGTGGGATAGTTCTTGAGGAAGGAACGCCAACAGAAATATTTGAAAATCCAAAAGAAGAAAGAACTAAAGAATTTTTCAGCAAAATATTATAAAAATAAAAACTCTAAATTGATAAAAAATCAGTTTAGAGTTTTTTCTGTTATTATTTGAAAATATTTTGTATAAAGGTGTATAATAAAATTAGATATATGAATATTCCAAATGAATTTATAGGGAAATTTATTTGGATATAAGTAGGGGATTTATGTATGAAATTTAAAAATAATAGGAGTTAAACATGAAAGTATTAAAAATTTTAGTTTCGGCTATGTTGGCAATTTTACTTTGTTTTAGTGGGAACGTATCGTTTGCGAATGAAAATGAATATGTAAATGTTCCAGATTACAATTTAAAAAGAGGATTTTTAGAAGCATTAAATTCTTTAGATGGTGAAAGTAGGGTATTAACTGTTGAAGAAATAAGAAATGCGAAATTTAAAAAAGGAGATTTGAGAAGAATTAAATCATTATCTCCAGAAGTTTGTGTAGCACACAATTGTCAAGAAGAGGGTGTAAAAGTAGTAACTCTTGAAGGGATAGAACATTGTGTAAATTTAGAAAATTTACGTTTGGTTAATCAAAGAGTAACTGACTTGACACCATTAACAAATTTAACTAAATTAAAAAAAATAGATATTAGAAATAACTCAAATGGAAGTAAAGTGATAACTAATATTGACGCTTTGAGAAATTTAACTAATTTAGAAAGTTTAAATTTGAATCAAGCAAAATTAACAAATATTTCTGCTTTAGAAAATTTAACAAATTTAACTGAATTAAGTTTAATGGGTACAAAAATAAGTGATATATCTCCATTACAAAATTTAATTAATTTGAGATATTTAGATATTTCTTTAAATAATATTAGTGATGTTTCTCCGTTGAAAAATTTAACAAAGTTAGAAACTTTATTAGTATCTAATAATCCAGATACTGTAAATAATACTAATGAAGAAAAAATAGTAGATATTTCTATGTTAGAAAATTTAAAAAAATTAAAAGAGTTACATGCTTCTAACCATAATATTAACAATATTTCAGTAGTTAAAAATTTTGAAGATTTAACAGTTCTTGATATTCAAAATAATAATATTAAAAATTTAGAACCACTTTTAGTATTGCCAAAATTAACTACACTTTGGTTAGAAAATAACAAAGATGGGATAACTAATAATTTTTCAAATTATACAAAAGCAAGAGCTAGTTATAATAACTTAAACAAAGAAACTTTGACTAAAAATGATAAAAATGTAATTAACGAGTTATTAAATTCATCTGAAGGAATAACTAATTATTTTGAAGATGAAACATTAGGGGAATTACAAATGTTACTTTTTAAATTAAATAATAGTAATGAAGTAACAAATGAAGTTTTTAAAAATAATCAATTAAATGTTCTTACAGGAAAAGTTTTTGAAGTAATTAATCATAAAGGTAAACAAGGTTATCAAGGTAAAGGAATAGAATGGATAAAATCTAAGTTGCCAAAATCTGTAGATATTTTAGTAGAAAAATCTTCGATTACCAATAGTGAAAAAGATAAAATAGGAAAACTAGAAGTTGATGAAAATGGTAATGAAGTATTAAAAATAGCTATTTTAGATGAAAATGGAGAACTTTATAAAGATGAATTAACTTTTATTTCTTCAAAAGATAGTAGCAGACATACAACTAATAACGGATTTTTGACTGTAAATACAAAAATGTTAAGTCCATTACAATATTTAGAAACTACATTTACATTGGAAAATGATAATTTTTCTGCAAAACAAATTTTTACAAAAGTAACTCCTACGAAAATAGGAATATTGGTAGGAGATGACTATGCTATTAGTAGTGATGAAAATTTCACTGAAAAATTGGTAATTAAATTATCTAAAAAGAAAAATACAGAGAATAATTTATCTGAAAGTAATAGTAGTGAAATCGCAAATAATAATGAAACATCTTCTGACGAAACAGGAGAAAATAATAAAGAATTAGATAACAACACATCTTCTAATGATACAAATATTGATAATAATTTATTAGGATTAGTAAATGATAAATTGTATTTTAATGTTGTAGATAGCGATAATAATTTTATTTCAGGATTAAACATTTCTGCAGTTGATAGAGATGGGATGGGGTCAAAACCTATGGTAGCTGTAGAAGAAAATAATAAATATTATTTTAGATATATTTATGAAGATTATGACTATCCAAATATAAAAATAAATTCTGAAATTTATAAGTATAAAGATGAAGAAAGCAGAGGATTTGCTACAGATTGGAAAATGATGTTCAAAAAAATATTTGTTAATGGAAGACAATATGATATTGAAACGTTAAGTCCAGAACAGAAAAAAGAATTTTTTACAATCCAATTAACAAGTAAAGAGATTAGTGCTAGAAGTTCTATTTCAAATAGTGAATTAAGAACGGCAAATGTGTTAAATACAACTGAAAATACAAATATCCCTAATGAAAATGTAGCTGAAAATTCAAATGCAGAAGAAAGAATTAGAATATCTGTACCTGTAGAATGGGATACAAACAATTTAGAAGATAAAGTTGGAGAATATGAGTTAGTAGGAAAATTAGTTTTACCAGAAACAATTTCTAACCCAAATAATTTAACTGCAAAACTAAAATTAAAAATAATAGAAAAACCAATTTCTACAGTAGAATATTTCGGAGATGTTATTAATATTGATAATAAAGAACATTTAAAGTTAGCAATTATTGATAAAAATAAAAAATTAATTACAGAAGAAGTAGTTGTAACTGATGGAGAACATAGTTATATTTCAAAAGATGGTTATGTAATAATTCCAGTAAAAAATGGAGTGAAAAATATTTCTTTAGACGATAAAAAATATAAATCTAATATTGTAACTTATGCAAGTTATTTTAATAAAATTTATGAAATTAACGGAAAAATGTTACGAGAAATATCAAAATTAGGATTAGGACGACAACTT
>CAMBPW010000106.1 GCA_945869755.1 uncultured Gemella sp. | reverse complement strand
ATTTTTTTAATTGTTCATAACTAGACATTTTAGACCTCCTATTAATCAATTTTTTTATAATTATACATTTATTAAAAATTTTTTTCAAGTGAAAATGGGAATTTGGGTCATTTTTCCCGTTTTGATTTCTATTCTTTATTTCAAAATGGGAATTTTTGCTGTTTTTCCCATTTTGATTTCTGTTTTTTATTTCAAAATGGGAATTTGGCTAATTTTATAAAAAAAGAGAGCTACTCAAAAAGCATGATTTCTAAAAATCAATTTTATTGAGTCGCTTATAAATAATTTATTAGTTTTAAAAAAGACTTTATAAAGAGAACTAAATATCTATCTTTAAATGTTATATCTATAATTATAAATTTTTTTAATTAGCTCTTTTTAAATAAAATCTTTTTCTAATTTTTTTATTATATTTTCAATTAACTGCTTATTTACCAAAAATTTTCCTTTTGATCTCTCTTTTGAAAAAACTAAAAATTGAGAATCTATTAATTTTCTAATATGAAATGAAACGGCAGCACTACTAATATTTAAAATTTCTGCTATATCTTTTGTTTTTATATTTTCTGTAGATAACATTTTTAAAATATCATAACGTGTTGAATCACTTATAGTTTTTATTATATCTGCAAAGTTTTTTTCTACATTTGTGTCTTCACTTAAAACTTTATCTATTAATGTCCCTAACGCCAATATTTTTTTGTTATTATTTGGAAATTCTAAATAAATTAACGTCGGCAATAAAGGGCTTAACACTATTAATGAATTATCTCCTTGTTTAATATCATCTATTTTTCCTAAAACATTAGTTATACCCATTAAATTTTCAATAGAAAAATTTTGTACATAATTTTTTCTTTCATTTTTGTATTTAGTATAAATTTCTTCATAAAAACTCTCTATATACTCTAATATTTCAACAATTTTTTCTATAATTTTTTTTGGATTAAATATTGCATTTGTCAAATACCATTTTTCTTCAACAGACACATCTTTATCGTTAATTATTTTTATTAATTCTTCACGTGATAATTGTTCTTTAGATAGCTTTAATGCTGAAATAATATCTTTTTCATCTAAAGTTAATAAATAGCTACAAAATTCTTTAATTGTTGTGAAATTTTTATTATCATTCAAAGCATTTATATATAAATTAAAAACAAATGGCTGATTATTTTCTATTATGTAATTTTCTTTTAATTCTTTTTCTACTTTTTTTAATTTATTTCTAATAAATTCTAAATCATCTCTATATTCTTGCAAAAAATTTCGTTCGATTTCTTTATAATCTTCTTCTAACGAATTTATATATATAGGTATAAAAATAAATTCTATAACTTTACTTTGTTTTTCATTATATTTCATATCTAACTTCCTTTAACTTTCATAAAAAATAGTGTATATGTTGTAATTAATACCATTATAATTAAAAATACTAATATTATTAATGTTGAACTTAAAAAAGTAACTAACCAAGAAAAAATGATAGTCATAAATACCATTCCTATTTGTGTATACGTAGATACTATTCCAACTATTGTCGCTAATTTTTCTTCTGGCATAGCATTTAAAAATATAGCATTAAGTTTTGGTTGTAATGCCATTGCAACTACAGAAATTAGTGCATAAATACAAATAACTAAATATATTTTATGAAAGATTAATGCTAAAAATTTAAAAATAGCAAGAATAGATAATACTTGTACAAATGTTCTTAGTCCCCACTTTTTAAAAACATTAGCCATTGATAACATACTTCCTAATATACCAAAAACTGTCATAATAATTGGTATAAGTGCTATCGTTATTTGCGAATTTATTATTACAAAGTTAGCATCTTCACTTATTAGTAAGAGAGTTAATGGTGGCATAACTACAAACATTCCATTTAGTAACGGCGCTACCATAATTGTAGTAAATAATTCTGGATCTTGTTTTAATTCTTTATAAGCTACTATAAAATTATTTTTCATATCTTTAAATAATGTTGTTTTTGATTTTTTCTTTGTATCATCTTTTTCATTTTTTACAACATTATTTTCTCCAACTAAATTTTTTAATTGTTTTGATATTAAAATCATTGCTACTCCAGCTATAAGAAATGTCATTGCATTTATAAAAGCTAGATTTTGATATGATATTATAGCTACTAAAAAAGCACTTATAGAACGAAAAACAATTTGTAATGTTTGACGTACAGTTTGTCCAAATCCGTAATATCGTTCTCTCTCCTCGCTCGGAATAATTTTTAAACTCAACGGAGTAAACAAACCAGATTCGTATTGCCCCGCAATATCTGACATAAAATTCATAATAGATACAAAAATTACTACCCATAAAGCAGGCTCAAATCCCATAACAAATCCTACTAAAATATAGGTAAACGTTCTAAAAATTAATGTCCCTATTATTAAATTTACTTTTTGTTTTGTTTTATCTGCAAAATACCCTGTAAACATTGAAGTAAACATTGGGACTGTTTCTGATAATGTTATTATAGCTATAGCAAATTTTGGCTCTGGCAATATCAATACATAATTCATTAATGCAAGATAAAACAAAATATCTCCAAAATTAGATAACATATCGACACACATAGTTGTCATATACAATCTGTTTTTTAATATATTTTTCATAAAATTCACCTTCTTGTTAAATATTTATTTACAAAAAAACAAATGACTATTTAATTTTTTAAAATTATAACATATTAATTTTAATAAATCAATAAGTAATAAAAAAACACGTAAAATGAAATTCAAAGCAGTTAATCATCAAATTAGTGGATAATTCGCAATTAATTTCCTTATGAAATTCATATATTACGTGTTTCTGTTTATCTTCATTAAAATTTATTGTTTATTCAATATTCTATTAATAACGTCAGGATACAATTTATGTTCTATTTTATGAATTTTTTTAGCTAAAGTTTCATAATTTTCATTCTCATCTATTTTTACTACTTCTTGATCTATAATTTTACCTGTATCCATTCCACTATCTACCCAATGAATAGATACTCCTGTATATTTCACACCATAATCAAGTGCCATTTTTATAGCATCTTTCCCTTTAAATGCTGGTAAAATTGATGGGTGGATATTTATTATTTTTCCTTCATAAACATTTAATAAAGTTTCTCCTATTAGACGCATATATCCTGCAAGAACTATAAATTCTATTTTTTCTTCTTTTAAAGTTTTTAATACTTCTTCTTCGTAATGTTTTTTCGTTTCAAAATTTTTTGCTATATGTGTTACAGTTTTTATATTATATTTTTTTGCTCGCTCAATGGCATAAATATTTTCTTTGTCAGTTAATAATAAAGTAATTTCTGCATTTTTTATTTTTTTATTTATTACCGCTTCTACTATTGCTTCAAAATTACTTCCACTACCTGATGCAAAAACTGCAATTTTAGTAACCATAAATTTCTACTCCTTGTTTTTCTACAACTTC
>CAMBPW010000105.1 GCA_945869755.1 uncultured Gemella sp. | reverse complement strand
CCAAATTCTATATATTTAAATAATCTATCTGTATCACTTTCATAAGTTTCGTCATTTTCTAAAACTCTTGAATTATCAATCATATCTATCATTGTTCCAATGTGTTGTTCTTCTTTTACTAAAAAACTTTTAATAAAACTTATTAGTGCTACATATAAATTTCTTTCTGCTTTTTCAAAAAAATCACTATCTCCACCTTTTGTTACATTTTTACCTGTAGTGTTAGATATTAATGCTTCAACGAATATTAATATATCTTCTTCACTATTAATATAAACAAAAGGATTATAGTAATTACTTTTATCAAAATTTATTGTGTTAAACACCTTTATGTTGTAAGGTTCTTTTACTAACTTTAACTCTCCGTTTACTTTAGTTGTTTTATACTTTCCGTTAGCTAACATTGTTACATCAGGCTTCAACAATAAATGTCCAACCTCATTTAATACAGTACCTTTAGGGTCTGTTACTACATAACTTGAGTGTCTTTGCATAATATTAGGTTTTAAAAAATACCTTGTCTTACCACTTCCTGAACCTCCAACAATTAATACATTTTTATTAAGTTCATATTTAGGTTCTGATGCCTTCGTCATTGTTAGGCTTTCGCTGGCAGACAATATTACGTTTTTTTTAAAATTTTTATTTTCAAAATTTTTTATATCATCTTTATTGCCCCAGCGTGCAGATCCATACTCAATATTTTTTTTATAATTTTTTTTAGTTGAAGATATAGTTACAAGATATATTATTAATAGTGGGACTATTAACGAAAATATATTAGCTAACACATTAGTTGTTGGTGTTAGTTCAAAAAACATATATTCTACGTTGTTTGTTGCCATACTTATACCCTTAAATATATTTTTAGGAGCATAATATTCAGCAAGAGCAAAAAATCTATTTTGTACATACCAAAGAAAAAAGCATAGTGTAAATATTACACTATATGTTATTGTTTTATCTTTTTTCATTAACGTTCCATTCCTCTATCTCTAACTTTTTCTTTTCCTGGTATATTTTGTTCTTTGGTTTGATGTTTAGATTTTAGAAAATCATTTATTTTATGTTTTTTGTTATCTAAATCTAGTCCTTTTTCTTTTTGCAGTTTCTTTATTAATCCCTCTCTAACATTTTCAAAGATGTGCATATCTTGAGAAAACATTTTTACTTTTACTTCTCCAGTATATGAATTTTGCACCACAGCAAACTTCACATTCTTTTTGCTTAACTCTTTTAAAATGTCATCTGCAGTTACTTTTTCAAAGTCTTTATCTGATAGTCCTGCGATTTGTTCTAAACTAGCATTGTGCAGTTTTTTATCTCCTGCTAGTTTTAAAAATTTATCATTATCATATTGTGTCCTAAATTTTCCTGTAGTAACTCTTTTTACACCACCGTAGCTTTTTTTATACAATGTTTTTGCTACAGGTTTAATTGTGTATCTTAAAGTTGTCTTTAGTCCTCTTTTTATAAAGTACATTGAAAAGTGTTTAGCATCTCTAAATACTAATTCTCCAAGTACTTTTTTAGGTTCGTCCAAGGCTCTACTACCAGCGTATTCATTTACTGCCATAGTTTCCCCCTTTTTTTTATTTTTATTTTAAATATAAATCATTAAATACTTTATTTTCATAATACATATCCATAGTTCCTACAGAGTTATATAAACTAGATATTAAATATTTTCTAATATTTCTTACATCTTCTTGTTCTTTTATGCAATCTAGTACATATTGAACGTGGTCTAAAGTTATTTCGTTTAAAAATCTTTTTTGTACAAGTCCAATACTTACTGGTGTATTATTTATTAATATTTTCTCTCTAAAGTCCATCTCTAATACATCACACATTATTTTGTAAACTTGATATACACTTTTGTATTCTTCTTCATCTAGGTTATTTAATTCTAAATTTTCTTGTAATTTAATTGTATAATCCATCTTATCTATCGTTTCTTCTTTGTTATCTAATATATTTTGATTGATAGATTGATTATTATATATATTATTAATATAAGTATTATTTATATTATTATTATTAGGGTCGGTTTTTCCGACCTCTTGACTTCGGTTTTTCAGACTTCTAGAAGTCGGTTTTTCCGACCTCTTTGTGTACCAAGGGTTTTCGGCTATTTTTTTATGTGAATGACAATTTTTTACATAAATAATTGTCGGTTTTCCCATCCCTTGTTTTTTTCTTTCGATAAGATTGTATTCTTCAAGTTCTTTCATAAGTTTTATAACTTTGTCTTTCCCTATATCAAATACTTCTCTTATTTCTTCGTGTGTAAAGTATATATATACTCTGTTATGGTCATCTATCCAATTATTTTTTTTAGATAACCTAAATCTGTCCTGCATAAAGCTATATAAAACTTTTGCATCTGTACTTAATTTTTTAAAGATAGGATTGCTGAATAGTATCTTTGGCATTTGTATAAAAGAAATCTTTTCAATTTCTAAAGGTGTATAGTATTCAAAGTCTAGGTTATCCATAGTTAAGCACCAAACCTTTCATATCTTGTCTTCAGCCAATCATAGTTAAGTGTGTTTCTTTCTTCAGGTTTATTTATATACAAATTCTTGTTAAATTTAATTAGTGTTACTGTTTTTGTTGTTGTTTGTTGTTTAGTAATGTCTATTATGTCTACAAAATTTGTATTTTTATTTTGTTTAGATAAAATCAACAATCCATTATCTTCTAGTTCTTTTAATACAGAGCAAGCTGTCTTATTGCTTATATTTAATATTTCTCTGACTTTTTTATTTGTCAGCTCTTTTAAATTATCATCATCTATATTTATCATTAATTCTAAATATAAATATTTTGCATTGACTGATAATTTGTTGTATTTCTCATTTTTTAAAATTTTTGTTATTTCTCTAAATTTATTTTCCATTTTTCTTTTTCCTATTTTTCTCATTTTTATTGTCAAAATTGTTTAGAAATTTTTATCCTACATTTGTCAGCAAAATATTTTAAACTCACGTCTATAATTTTTTACTGCAAGGAGTCTTCTCGCTCCGTGCTTCGCACAAGTATCATTATTCTTACTGTTAACGTCATCGCACCTAGTTTTTGTCGCTCCGTCATTTCTTGCTTTGTATAAAAAAACTCTCGCTAAAAGCGAGAGTAATTTTTAAAAATGGAAAAAGGTTCTATAATTTCTTTTTAGAAATTACACTGTATTTATTAATAACTTTTTTTAATGAGAAATGTAGCACATCTTGGCGAACTAGTTATACTGCTCGATTACAATAAACGTACAATTTATCTATTCACTTTTCATTGTACTACTTGATGAGTACATTTCTAATTATTAATTTTTTGTGTTTTAAATTTTAATTTTATTAAATTTTCTATATATAAAAAAATAATTAGCAATGATTTTTCTCATCATTACTAATTATTATAGAGCCCTTTTTTATTTCATTTCTGCTACTTTCAGACGTGCTATTGATTTTGCTAAAGCTATT
>CAMBPW010000104.1 GCA_945869755.1 uncultured Gemella sp. | reverse complement strand
TCTTCTACATATTGAACATCACTAGTTGCCATATTAAAATATTTAGACCCGTTATTTTTATGTTCGTTATTAATATATTCTGTTTTAAATGAAGTTACTGCATATTTTCTAAGGTTAGTAGCAATTTCTTGCAAATAATTTTCTCTAATTACAGCCCTAAAGTAAGCAATAGTATTTCCTAAAAAATAACATAAAAGACAAATAAGTGCAAAGTTAATAAATTTGTTAAAATTTTTGTCTACTGCGAACTGCACCATATCACCTATTAAATAAGAAGAATATGTAGTTAAAGATGAAGTTATTATTGCTAAAATAACAAATAAATAAAATTTATTATTTTTAATTAATGATATTATTTTCATATTTTATCTCCTTTATAAAACTTTATATATTATTATATTTATTGTGCTATAAAATATCAATAATATTTGAAAAGTTTTTAAAAATATTCATAAATGAATTTTTTATGTTGGGTAGTTGCGTATTTAACAACTTATTGACTTTGTATGTAATTGTGATAAAATATATTACATAATAAATAAGGTGTTAGTAAAAATTAGTATTATAATAAAAATTAAGATAGGGGTACGTAGTATTCTTATCTTTTTTTTGGAGAAATTAAAGATAGACTTTGTAAAACAGATTATATTTTTTATAGAAGTAAAGTAGATTACAATTTGTTAATAATTTTGAATATAATACTAGACCGAATATAATTAATTTATTTAAAGTATAATTATTTTTAAAAATAGAGAAGAAGTAAACGATTATTTAAAAAATTTGAAATGTAAAGAGGATTTGTTATGTTAAATAAAAGAAGTAGTGGAATATTAATGCACATTAGTTCATTGCCGAGTAATGGAGGAATAGGTACATTTGGAAAAGAAGCGTACAATTTTGTAGATTTTTTAGTAGAAACAGAACAAACATATTGGCAAATTTTACCACTAACAACAACAAGTTATGGAGATTCTCCGTACCAATCTTTTTCTGCGATTGCAGGAAATACTAATTTTATTGATTTTGATTTACTTGTAGAAGAAAATTTACTAAATAAAAAAGACTATGAAAATGTAGATTTCGGTAATAATTTAGAAAAAGTAGATTACGAAAAAATTTATTATAATAAAAGACCGATTTTAGAAAAAGCAGTAACTAATTTTTTATTAAAAAAAGAAAATTTACTATTACTAGAAAATTTTAAAAAAGAAAATAATTGGGTAAAAGATTTTGCTGAATTTATGGCATTTAAAGAATATTTTAATAACGAATCACTAGAAAATTGGAGTGATAAAAAAGTTATAAAAAGAGATGAAAAAACTTTAAAATCATATTTGCCAAAATTAAAAGATAAAATAGCTTATTATGAAGTTACTCAACTATTTTTCTTTAAACAATGGCAACAATTAAAAAAATATGCAAACAAAAATAATATAAAAATTATTGGTGATATGCCTATTTACGTTTCAAAAGATAGTGTGGAGATGTGGGCTAATAGCGAATTATTTAAACTTAATGAAGAAGGAGAATTAGAATTTATAGCAGGAGTTCCGGCAGATGGCTTTAGTCCTACTGGTCAACTTTGGGGAAATCCAATTTATGACTGGGAAAAGCAAAAAGAAAATAACTTTTCGTGGTGGATAGAACGTTTAAAACAAAATTTTGAACTTTATGATGTAGTTCGTATTGACCATTTCAAAGGATTTTCTGAATTTTGGCAAATACCAAATGGAAGTGAAACAGCACTTACTGGGGAATGGAAAAAAGGAGTAGGCATTGAATTATTTAATGCTATAGAAAAAAAATTAGGTGCGTTACCTATTATTGCAGAAGATTTAGGAGTTATTGATGAAAAAACTGAACAACTTTTAGCAGAAACAAAATTCCCTGGAATGAAAGTAGTGCAATTTGCATTTGATGGAAATATTAATAATCCTTATTTGTTAGACAATCATATTAAAAATAGTGTTGCCTATATCGGAACGCACGATAACGAAACTACAAAATCTTGGTTTGAAAATTTATCTGATGAAAAGAAACTAGAAGTAGCAGAATATTTCGATAATAATAATAGAGAAAATATTGTAGAAGATATTATAAAAGTAATTTTTGAATCAGAAAGCAATATAGTAATTATTACTATGCAAGATTTATTAAATAAAGATAATAATTCACGTATGAATACACCAGGAACGCCGAGTGACAATTGGCAGTGGAGAATGTTAAAAGAAGAATTAACAGAAGAAAAGAAAAACTTTTTAAGAGAAGTTACGGTAGAAAATAAGAGAAAGAAATATAAGTAGAAAAATAACTACTTAGACTTATTGATTTTATTAGAAAAAATTTCTAAACATAATAAAATATTTTAGAGCGACTCAAAATCATTATTATAATGAGTCGCTCCCTTTTTTATTTATGGATTATTATTACTATTTGTTCTACTAGAACTACTAGAACTGCTACTCCTACTAGCAGAGCTTGAAGAAGTAGATGAACTTGAAGAATTTGAGTTTGAAGAGCTTGAAGTTCTGCTTGAAGAACTTGATCTTTCTTCAGAAGAATTTTCGTCGCTATTTTCATCAGAGTTTTCTTCATCATCTTCTTCTGATTTCTTTTTTAACTCTTGTAGATATGTTAGTATAGTTTTGTCTAACATAGATCCCAATTTTTTAAGTGTTTTATTTTCATCGAGTTGTTTAAAGTCTTTAGGAACTAAATCAACAACTTCACCAGGACCGTTATCATAAGGGTTAATCGACATATATTGTACACCTGACGGTTGGGTAAACGAACTATTAGGCTTAACTAATTCAGCATCAAAATTATAAATTGCGTTCATAAAATATGCCCATTGATTATGTGCGTGAACATATCCTTTAATTTCTGTAGGTTTATCAAATCCTGTCCACAGTCCAAAAGTAATATTTTTTGTTCCACCAATTGTCCATAAATCGTGATTGAATTCTGCTGTACCAGTTTTTAAAAACATGTTTTGTTTACTGAAAGGAAGTGAATTAGCTATATCATTTGCATTACCTGAAGGTGATAAAACTTCATTTAACATTTTCAACGTAAGGAAACTCGTTTCTTCCGAATAAACTTTTACAGGTTCAAAATTTGCTTTATAAATAGAGTTATTATTGTTATCTATTATTTCATCAATTAAATATGCTTGTTTGAAAACACCGCCGTTAGCAAAAGTAGCGAATGCGTTAGTGTTTTCAGTTACCGTAACTCCGTAGGCTAATCCACCAATAGAAGCTGAAAGTGTTTCGTGATCAGTTTTTGTTAATGATTTAAAATTCATTTTATCTAAAAATTCTTGCATAGGATTTTCGTTTACAAATGCAGAATATAATCTTATCGTAGATAAGTTTAACGATTGTGCTAAAGCATACTTAGCAGGTATTACTCCGTATTCTACTTTTGCAAAGTTTTCTGGTCTCCAACCGTTATAATCAAATCTTCTATCTAAAACTTGAGAAT
>CAMBPW010000103.1 GCA_945869755.1 uncultured Gemella sp. | reverse complement strand
AATAATTATAATCAAGGAAAAATATTATGGAAATACAAGCAATAGATTTATTAATAAAATATTGTATTATGATAATACTATTTTTTTACATAGCTGAACTTAAAATAAATTTTATAAAATTTTTTATTTCAGTAATTATACTAACTCTATTAAATTTAACATTTATTAAATTTAATCTACCTATAAGTGAGTTGTTAATTATAATTATTTATTTATTACACAAAAACAACCAAAAAAAATTACTTCTTACTAAACTAATAATAAGTTGGGGAATTGTCGATCTTTCTTTCAACTTAGTAAGTAACAAATTACCGATATATTTTTCGTATTCTCCGTTAAAATACATATTATTATACATACAAACTATTATAATAATATGTTCTTTGACAATTATTTTTAAAGCTATATTAAAAAAATATAATTTTGATTATATAACTTTTAAAATAGAACGATACTTTTTATTATATTATTTATGTATTAATATCATTTTTAACATATTTTTCTCAATGAAAAACAAAAAAATAACTGTAGATATAGTACCTATCCTACTTCTTACTCAAATAATATTAGCTGTCATACTAATATCTATTTTTAAATTAATACTAGAGAAAAATAAAATTAACGCAGAAAAAATTAATATAGAAAATTTTAAAAATTATGCTAGAGAAATTGAAATTGCAAATAAAGATATGCAAAAATTTAAACACGATTATAAAAATATTATTTCTTCCATCGGTTACTATATTAAAAATAAAGATATAGAAGAACTAGAACAATATTTCAATAATAATATCGTTCCTTATAACAATATGCTAAATGACAATTTTTTTAGAATTAATAATTTGAAAAATTTAGAAGTAATAAGTTTAAAAGGGCTTATTTACAATAAAATAACAAGAGCAAATAATAAAAAAATTACTTTTAATATAGATATTCCCTATAAAATTAACAATTTTTATAACATTAACGAAATAGATATTTGTCGTGCTATAGGAATATTATTAGATAATGCTATAGAAGAAATTGAAAATATAGAAAATAATAAAACTATGACATTACTTATATCTAAATTAGATAATCATATATTAATAGTAGTAGAAAATACTATTTCTGAAAAAAATGTTAATAATATAAACGAAATTCTTTTGAACAAATCATCTACTAAAGGAGAAAACAGAGGGTTAGGACTTATTAATTATAAAGAAATAATGAATAAATATGACAATGTATTTTTAGAAACTAACATTCAAAATAAACTTTTTATTCAAAAAATAATTATTAATTCAAAATAAATATATTTTTTCAAAAAAATATAAATACAAAATGTTGATTTTATTATTTTCGTTAAAATAAATATTATAATTTTTAAAACACGTGAAATATGAAGTTTTAAGTAGTTATTGCAAATAATAATATAGCAATTTATTCTACTATTCACTCATTTTCACGTGTTTTAATATACACGAATAATCAAATTACTTTTAGAGTTAGCATTTTAAAAATAAACTAATTACTCTAAGTTGGGGTTATACAAAAATTTCTATACATTTTATTTTAAATTTTTTAACAATCTTCTTGAAGCTAAACATTTACTTCCATTTATAAAATTTACAATTTTATTTTTTTCATCTACAGATGCTACGTTATCTCTATTAACTAAAAACGATGAATGACATCTACAAAAAATATGTGGTTTTAAAATTTCATAATCTTTTAAAGTTCCCGATATTTCTTTAATTCCACTATCAAGATGTAGGAGTAATTTATTTTTTCTATTAGGATTTGTTTCTATATACATTATTTTATCACAAGATATAAATTCTGTTTTTTCTCCTATTTTTAGTACTAACTTATCACTTTTTATACTTTCATTTCTTTTTTTATAAACATTGTAAGATTTCAATAATGCTTCCCTAATTCTCAAATCAGCATCTTCACTATCTTTTATTATATAATCTGTAACTATTATTTGATATTTAAAAGTAGCAGAAACATAACTATTGTAATTTGTTACATATATTATATTAGCATCTACGTCCATATTTCTTATTTCTTGACCTAACATAATTCCATTATACTCACTATCATTTAACTCTATATCTAAAAAATAACAATCCGCCCTATTACCTTCATATATAAATTTTCTGACATCATTGATATTTCTTGTTGATAATATAATTTCTGCATCAATATTTTCTATAATAATCTTTTTTTCTATTAAATCTTTTATTTTTGTTATTTGATTTATATCATCTTCACAAATTACAACTTTCATAATAATACCTCATAATACAATATACAATCCTATACACTATTATATTATACACCAATTAATGTTACAATGTATATCTAAATAGTACTATTAAAATACAATTTTGAATAATACCCATTTTGTTTTATTAAGTTTTTGTGATCCACTGTCTGTTGTAATTAAGATAAAATTATGATATAATTCTGATAACAAAGGAGGTTGATACTATGATTAATATTCGCCCAGTTTCTGATTTAAGAAATAAATTTCCCGAAATAGAAGAAACTGTTTTAGGTTCAAATGCACCAATATTTCTTACAAAAAATGGTTACGGAACAATGGTTCTAATGAGTATCGAACAATACTCTGCACTTACTGATGATGTCGAAAGAAAACTTGATGAAGCAGATTATTTTGCTACACATTCTTCTACTAGACTATCAAAAAACGAAGTCTTTAACAAAGTAAGGAGAAGTATTGATGGAAAAACAAACCTATAAATTAACTTTTCTTCCAATCTTTGAAAAAGATTTACTTGAAGTAACTAACTATATAACTAACACACTACAAAACCCTGGTGCTGCACACCGTTTAGTTGATGATATAGAACTTGCAATCATTAAAAGACTTGAAACACCTCTTAGCTTTACTCCCTATCAATCGTCAAAAGTTAGGACTAATCCTTACTACAGAATCAATGTAAGAAACTTCTCAATTTTTTATGTAGTAATTAATGACACTATGGAAGTGCGTAGACTTCTATATTCAAAACGAAATATTGATGAACTATTAAAATAACCACTATTTTCTAGTGGTTATTTTTTATTGTTATCTTTAGTTAATAATATTTTTATAGTAAGTAACACCATTAAAGTTGTTCCTAATACTTGAGCTTTGTATAAACCTGTATCCCACTCTACAGGATATAATGTTAATAAACAAAATATGCTCAATAAAACATAACCTAATTTCTTTATATTACTATTCATTTTACAAATACCTCATTCTTATTTTTTTAACTCCTTGTTAGTATCTTCATTATAAAATATAAATTTAATAATTTACTAAAATTGTTCTATTAGGTAAATTTTTAATGATTTTTGGTAATTAATAATTTAAAACTCCTATAATTGTTATTATTACTTGCATATTATAATAATTAGTAGTAAAATAAAAGCATAAAATTAATATTATCTTCGGGGCAGGGTGAAATTCCCGATCGGCAGTTAAAGTCTGCGAGCG
>CAMBPW010000102.1 GCA_945869755.1 uncultured Gemella sp. | reverse complement strand
GAAATTATGGTAGCGATAGATTCTAAAGATAGTTTATATGTTATGAATTTATTACTAGAGAGTGATGATTTTTTCAAAAAGTTAGAAAAATTTGCAGAAGATAATAGAGTTCCAATAATTGATAAAATTGGTAGTGCGTATTTGACACAACTTTTAAAAATAAAAAAAGCAAAAAATGTTTTAGAAATAGGTACTGCGATTGGGTATAGTTCTATAAAGTTAGCGGAAAATGTAAATTGTAATGTAACGACGATAGAACGTGATGAAAAAATGTATAATTTAGCAGTGAATAATGTTAAAGAACGAGATTTGTTAAATAAAATTACGTTAATAAATGGAGATGCTTTAGAACTTCATAGCGAAGTAGTTAATAATGCACCTTATGATGTAATATTTATTGATGGAGCGAAAAGTCAAAGTAGAAAATTTTTTGAACTTTATGAGCCTTATTTTGCAGAAGATGTTCTTGTAATTACTGACAATGTTTTGTTTAAAGGTATGGTAGCAGATCCTAGTATAATAAAGCATAGTAGAGATTTAAAACAGTTATCACGAAAAATTAATAATTATAATGAATGGCTAATGAAGCATAAAAATTATGAAACGACAATTTTACCATTTGGAGATGGTATAGCTATAACTATTAGAAAATAATATGAGAAAGAATTTAATTAAAGTATCAGTATATATTATAATTTTAATTATTATAACAAATATAATATTATTATATTGCAATGTACAGTTAATACCAAAATTAAGTTTAGTAGTTGAATTAGTTTTTAATACTATGTTAATTATATTATTTTTTGCATTTATAACTAAATTTAAAATTTCGGTGCTTAAAGTTTTGATAGGGCTGTTTTCTTCGTTTTTTATTATAATTTTTATTTTTATTAAAATATTATTTGTAAATTATAGTAATGAAGAAGTAACGGTAAGTAATCAAAAGTATATAGTACTAATAGATAATGATATTTCTACAGGATTACATAATCCTACTAATACTTATAAATATTATAAAAAGTTAAATTATTTTTTTATGGAAAGTGATGAAGAATATACACATGTTAATATGGGAAGATATTATGGTCATATAGCGAATATGACGGAAGAAAGAGATAAAGAAAGGTAAATTATGGCAGTAGAATTAGTAGTAACTCCGAAAAGTATTGAACATATTTATGAATTGATAAATGTTGGAGCTGATAGCTTTGTTATTGGAGAGGAAAAGTATGGTTTGCGTCTTGCAGGAGAGTTTAATCGTGAAGATTTGAAAAGAGCTGTTGAGATTATTCATCAGGCTGGCAAAAAAGCCTATGTTAGTGTTAATGCAATTTTTCATAATAAACATTTAGATGATTTAGTAGATTATTTAAAATATGTTGAAACATTAAACCCAGATGCAGTAATTTTTGGAGAGCCAACAATAATTACTATAATACGTGATGAAAATTTAGATTTGAAGTTACAATGGGATCCACATACTTTGGCAACAAATTCTTTTTCTTGTAATTATTGGGGAGAACGTGGAGCGTATCGAACTTGTTTATCTAAAGAGTTGACGATTGAAGAAATTAAAGAAATAACATCTAAGTCAAACTATGAAATAGAAGTTCAAGTTCAAGGAATGCTATGTATGTTTCAATCAATTCGTAAGTTAGTTGATAATTATTTTTTATATAGTAATAATGAACAATATATAGAACAATATAGCGATTCTAAAAAATTATTTTTATATAGTCAAGACAGAAATGAACGTTATCCAATTTTCGAAGATTCAAATGGAACGCATATTATGAGTGCAAATGATATTTGTGCTATTGAATATTTATCTGAGTTAATTTCTTGTGGAGTTAGTGCTTTAAAAATAGATGGTGTTTTGAAATCTGAAGATTATATAACGGAAGTTACGACAATTTATCGTGATGCGATAGATTTGTATTATGAAGATGAAGAAGCATATCAAGATGAAAAACAAGATTTTTATAATGATATAGAGAGAATAAAACCTAAATATCGTGAAATTGATTTAGGATTTTTCCATAAAAAAACTATGTATTAAAAATTTAGGAGGAGGATAAGCCATACTTGAATGTGGCTTTGAACTATGGCAATACCAAATATTTCAGAAATAAAAAACGGAAAAAGAGTAATAACAAAAAAGCCGGAACTTCTTATGCCGGCAGGTAATTTAGAAAAATTAAAAGTTGCTGTTCACTACGGAGCAGATGCAATATTTTTAGGAGGTCAGGAGTTTGGTCTTAGAAGTAATGCAGACAATTTTACGATAGAAGAGATAAAAGAAGGTTGTGATTTTGCACGTGGTTATGGAGCAGATATTTATGTTACTGCGAATATTATTGCACACAATGAAAATTTTGGAGGATTAGAACCTTTTTTAATGGCTTTGCAAGATGCGGGTGTACGTGGAATAATTGTAGCTGATCCATATATTATTGAAACTTGTCGTCGTGTTGCTCCAAAAGTAGAAATTCATATAAGTACACAACAATCAATTTCTAACTATAAAGAAGTTCAATATTGGGAATCTGAAGGTGTTCATCGTGTCGTTCTTGCACGTGAAACTGGATATGAAGAAATAAAAGAGATTCGTGAGAAAACTGATGTTGAAATAGAAATGTTTGTACACGGGGCAATGTGTATTGCATATTCTGGACGTTGTACATTGAGTAATTATATGACTGCTCGTGATAGTAATCGTGGTGGATGTTGTCAATCTTGTCGTTGGAATTATGATTTGTATGAAGAAAATGAAGATGAAGATGTTGCACTTTATAATGATGGAGCAGATCCTTATGCGATGAGTCCAAAAGATTTAACGTTAATAGAAAGTGTTCCAGAAATTATTGAATTAGGTATAGATTCATTAAAAGTTGAGGGACGTATGAAATCTATTCACTATGTCGCAACGGTAGCAAGTGTTTATAGAAAATTAATTGATGATTATTGTGCAGATCCGGATAATTTTGAAATGTCGCCGGCGTACAAATTAGAACTTTATAAATGTGCAAATCGTGATACGGCATCATCATTTTTCTACAATATTCCAACTTACAAAGAACAGATGTTTGGAAATCAAGGTGGTAAAAAAACTAATTTTGATTTTATAGGTCAAGTTTTAAAATATGATGAAGAAACTGGAATTGCAACTATTCAGCAGAGAAATCATTTTAAAACGGGAGATAGAGTAGAGTTTTTCGGACCTGAAATTGACAGTTTTGAACAAATCATTGGAGAAATTTATGATGAGGACGGAGATTTAATAGACGCAGCTCGTCATCCATTACAAATTATTAGAACAAAAATTGATAAAAAAGTTTTTGAGAAAAATATGATGAGAAAGGAAATAGGTGTTAAGTAATGAATACTATTAAACCAAAAGTAATTGGAATAGTTGGTGGAAGCGGAAGTGGAAAAACTACTGTAACAAAAAGAATTATAGAAGAACTTTCTAAAGAAAAAGTAGTATTAATTGAGCAAGATTATTA
>CAMBPW010000101.1 GCA_945869755.1 uncultured Gemella sp. | reverse complement strand
AAAAGCTCGAGATACAAATATAATTCATATCGGTAAGATGTGGGGTGGAGATGCATTAAATATAGTTTCTCAACATGCTCACTTAGAAGGAACGATACGTACTTATAGTGAAGAAAATTTCAAAATAATTTCGGAAAAGATAATGTCGCTAGCTAAGGGCTTAGAACTTATGACTGGTTGTAAAGTTGATGTTGATTTTGGTGAAGGGTATCCTGCCGTAATTAATGATAAAGAACTTTATGGATTAGTAAAAGAAGTAACAAAAGAAGCTAATATTAATTATATAGAATTGCCAGAAGCATATTTATACGGAGAAGATTTCTCTGCTTTTAGTAAAGTTTCGCCAATTAATTATAGTTTTTTAGGAATAAGAAATGAAGAACTAGGATATATCTCTGGCTTACACACACCGACATTTAATTTTGATGAAAATATTTTAGAAACAGGTGTGAATTATTATTTGGCAATTTTGAAACATTATAACAAATAATTAAAAAGAGGAAAGCCGTGGCAACATTAGAAATAAATTATAACAATTTGAGAGAAAATGCAAAGCAATTATTAAAAAGTGGAAAACAAATCATTGCAGTAGTAAAAAATAATGCTTATAACATGGATTTAGTTGATAGTATAAAGGCATTTTATTCTGTAGGTATTGATTATTTTGCGACAACTAATATTAAAGAAGCTATATTAATAAGAGAAACATTAGGGCAAGAAGTAAATATATTTTTACTAAATGCAACTACAGAGTTTAATGTTGTCAAAAAATATAATATAGAAATAAACATTCCGTCATTAAAATATTTGCAAGGAAATTATAATAATCTAAATGACATAAAATTACATTTAGAATTTGCTGGAAGTATGCGAAGAGCAGGGGCGAGAAACACTAAAGAAGTATTAGAAATTATTGATTTTTGTAAAGAAAATAAATTAAAATTAAAAGCTTTTTGGTCGCATTTTGCGTTTGCTGATGAATTTGATGGTAATTATGAAAAAGAGAAAGAAGTACTCTTTGATACATATACTAAAGCTAAGCAAGTATACAATTTTGAAGTAGTACATTTTCAAAATAGTGCTTCATATTTTAGGGATGATGTATTTGAAGAAGTTACGCATATAAGACCAGGTATATTATTGTACGGAGCATACCCTTATAATATAAAAAATAATGATTATAAAATAAAATATTTTGTTCCTTATCATAGTTTTAAAGTTATCGCAGAAATAGTAAATATCGTGAATTTAAAACAGGGAGAATGTATTGGTTATAGCAATTCTTTTGTAGCTGGTAATGATATTAATGTAGCGGTAGTAGGTATTGGATATGGGGACGGAATATTAAGAAGTCGTCTAACAGGAAAAACATGCCTTGTTAACGATAAAGAGTACAAAATATTGTCCACTATGATGAGTCATATAGTAATAGAAATAGATGAAAATGTAGCTATAGGAGATGAAGTTATTATATATAGCGAGAAACTACCTATGTACAATTATACTAAATATTGTGGAGCAAATTCGGAACAAATGGCAGTTCTAAATAAAAATAGTTTAGAAGTAAAAAAAGTAGGAATATAAAGGAGAAATATAATGAAAAAATCAAGAGTAGCAGTTTTGGGTGCAACTGGAATGGTAGGACAAAGATTATTATCACTACTAGAAGATCATCCATACTTTGAAGTTGTAAAATTAGCAGCATCTAGTCGTTCAGCAGGACAAAAATATGAAGATTTGATGACAGGACGTTGGAAATTATCGACACCTTTACCAGAATATACAAAAGACTTTGTCTTATATGATGTATTTGATATTGATAATGTTGTAGAAGATGTCGATTTAGTATTTTGTGCTATTAACTTAGACAAAGAGAGTTTGATAAAATTAGAAGAAGATTATGCAAAAAAAGAAGTTGTTGTAGTATCTAACAATTCAGCAAATAGAATGAAAGAAGATGTACCTATGATTATTCCAGAAATAAATGCTGAACACTTAGAAGTAGTTTCTTCTCAACGTAAACGTCTAGGAACGAAAAAAGGATTTATAGTAGTAAAACCAAATTGCTCTATCCAAAGTTATGTGCCAATATTTAATGCAATAAAAGAATTTGGTGTAAAAGAAGCGTCAATTTGTACTTATCAAGCAATATCAGGAAGTGGAAAGACATTTGCAGAGTGGCCAGAAATGGTAGAAAATATTATTCCATTTATAGGTGGAGAAGAAGAGAAAAGTGAAGTAGAGCCGTTAAAAATATTTGGGAAAGTAATTGATGGAAAAATTGTCTTAAATGATACGATGAAATTGTCAGCACAATGTATTCGTGTGCCAGTATTAGATGGACATATGGCAGCAGTGTCATTTAATTTAGAAAATAATCCAGGGAAAGAAGTGTTATTAGAAAAAATTAGTAATTTCGTTTCGGAAATAGATGAATTACAATTACCTTTATCGCCAACACCGTTTATAAAATATTATGAAGAAGATAATAGACCACAACCAGTGTTAGATCGTGATAACGAAAAAGGGATGCAAATAACAATGGGACGTTTGCGTGAAGATAATTTATTCGATTATAAATTTGTTGCTCTTTCTCATAATACTATGCGTGGGGCAGCAGGTGGAGCATTACAAACAGCAGAGTTAGTAAAAAAATTAGGGTATTTGGATTAAATAATTACTAACATTTTAATAGTATGTTGTTAATAAGAAAATAAAGCGTGAAATTAGTAAAGCAGTAGCTAAACATAAAAGTATTATAAACTTTTTATGTTTTTTATCTCGTTTTACTATTAATTTCACGCTTTTATATTAAATATTATTAAATTATGTTGTGTTTTATTAATTTAACTATTTTACAGCACTAGTTTTAGGAAGATTTTTTGTTTGTTGAACCGTAGGAGTATTTGAATTTTCTTTTTTGTCTTCGGTAGTTTTATTTTCTACAGTTTCTTTTTTATCTTCTTCTTTATTAGTATTTGTAGTATTATTAGTGCTATTATTAACTACAGGAGTACCACTATTGTTAGGCTTTGGATTTTCAGTATCTTCTGATTTCTTTAATAAGTTTAGAATTTCATCATGTGAAAATTCTGCACTGTAAGAAGCAGTTTCATCTTCTATATATATGTATTTAGGATATTTATCAAAATATAGTGTATGAGGAAGTAGACCATCACTAGCTATTTTATTTTCAGGAATTATTCCAACAGCAGCATAACCCATTATAATTGAATCTGCATAAGTGCGTACAGTTTTATTAGCAAAATCAGGTGCATAAAAATAAAGTTTGTCATCTACTAATTTTACTTTAATATTAGTTAATGGTAGAGATGGTTTTTCTTTGTATTCTTCTTGTGCAATAGTGATGTTGTTAATAGAATAAACACTAAAAGTTAATGTTGTTGCCAAAGTTATAGCAGAAAGTATTTTTACTAAATTTTTTTTCATTTTAAAACTCCTTTATAAAATTGTTATACAAACATTATATATATATATATATAATGTCAATAGTTTAGAGGGCTTTTTAAAAAATTTGCAAAAAACATATTGACAATAAATCATTTAAGTTGTAAAATAGTAAAAAATTAATATTAAAAAC
>CAMBPW010000100.1 GCA_945869755.1 uncultured Gemella sp. | reverse complement strand
CAATTATTTACATTTTTATGGTATTACAAGTGGATTTTACCGAAATTGCCTAGAGGATTATCTGTAAGTAAAGATATGATAGATAGTGCAAATGAAATTATGCATTACTATTATGATTTATTAAACATTGATTTAGCTATGTATCACAAAACTGTAATGCTTCAAAATATTAAAATGGGAAATATAGAAGAAGCTAAAGAAAATTACAAAATGTGGCATGAATTGTTAGAAGAAAATAGTTTTATGAATGATTGTGAAGCGTGTGAAGTTACAGAAAAAGTAAACTATTATAACTTCATAGGAGAACATAAAAAAGCTATAGAAACTGCACAGCCAATATTAAATGGCAAACTAACTTGTGCTGAAGTTCCACATATAACTTATGCACCAGTACTAAAAAGTTTATTAATTTTAAATGAAAAAGAAGAAGTAGAACAACTTTTACCTAAGGCTATTAAACTTATAGAAAACAGTTCGCATATTGTTAGCGAAATTACGTCATTTATTGAAATTGCTTATAGACTAGGTAATGTTGATTTTGCAAAAGAGCTGGCAGAAAAATATGAAGCTAAAATTTTAGACAATACAGACGAATTGAATGCTCTAAAATATTTTATAGCAACATCTCCTTTTGTTGAAGAAAATTATGAAAGAGCATTAACAGGCTCTGCACTTTTTGATAAAAGAAATGCTAATAACTACTACACAGATTATCTTTCTGAATATACTGGTCGTGAAAAAAGAGAGAAAAAATTTTTTAAATAGAATATAAAGTAATATATAATAATCATAGAAATAAAATTTTATTTATGATAAAATGAACTGATATTAATTTTATGGAGGTAACTATGACAACTTTACCAAATTGTCCTGAATGTAATTCGGAATATACTTATGAAGATGGAGATATGCTAGTTTGTCCTATGTGTGCTTACGAATGGAAAGCAGGAGAAGAAACTTCTCAAGAAGAAGAAAAAGTTTATCGTGATGCAAATGGTAACATTTTACAAGATGGAGATACTGTTACTGTAATTAAAGATTTAAAAGTAAAAGGGGCTTCAAACGTTCTAAAACAAGGAACTCGTGTTAAAAATATTCGTCTAGTAGACGGGGATCATAACATTGATTGCAAAATTGATGGTTTTGGAGCAATGAAACTAAAATCAGAATTTGTAAAAAAAATATAATTACATTGGGAGCGACTTAGATAAAATCCATTTCTTTGGAATCACGATTTTATAGTCGCTCCTAATTTAATTTTAAAATATTACTAATTAGAAATAAGCAAAAAAATTAACTATAGAAATTATATATGTTATAATTTATTTTATATAAATTAGGAGGTTATGATTTTGAAACATTCATCATTAAAATTTGTAGGAAATACACCTGTGCATCAATTGGACGGGACAAATATATTTGTAAAATTAGAAAAATTTAATCTTGGGGGAAGTGTAAAAGATCGAGCTGTTTTAGGAATGATTGAAGAAGCATTTAATCAGGGAAAACTTAATAAAGATACTTTAATAATTGAACCAACGAGTGGTAATACTGGAATTTCAATAGCTTTATTGTCATCAGTTTTAGGATATAAAGCTATATTAGTTATGCCAGAAAGTATGAGTGTGGAACGCCGTGCATTAATAAAAGCATACGGGGCACAACTAATTCTTACACCAAAAGAATTAGGTATGAAAGGTGCAATAGCAAAAGCTACAGAACTTACTGAAAAATACGAGAATTCAATTATTTTAAGTCAATTTGACAATCCAGCAAATCCAAATTATCACTATAAAACTACGACAGAAGAAATTTTAAAACAAGTTCCCGCTGTAGATGTATTTGTTTCTGGAATTGGCACTGGTGGAACTTTTACAGGAGTTTCTAAGTTTTTAAAAGAAAATAAATCAGACATATTAGCAGTAGCTGTAGAGCCAAAAGAATCTCCAGCAATTTCAGAAGGGACGGCAGGAGTTCATAGAATACAAGGAATAGGTGCAGGATTTGTTCCAAATAATTTTGAAAGAGAATTAATGGACGAAATTGTAACTGTTAGTAGTGAAGAAGCTATAGAAGAAGCTAAAAACTTTATGTTAACTACTGGAATAGGAGTAGGGATTTCATCAGGAGCAGCAATAGTTGGAGCTAAAAGGATAGCAGAAAAGTACCCAGAAAAAACAATCGTAACTATACTTCCTGATGGAGCTGATAAATACTTTTCAATGTTTGAATTTGAAGATGTAAAATATATAGAAGAGTAATGAAATTTTTTGAAAATCTTCGTTATAACATAAATAGGGTACTTAAAGAAGATCCTAGTGCAAAATCTAAATTAATGGTATTATTAACTTTTCCTCATATTAAAGTATTAAACTATCATTTTTTTGCTCACAAACTTTATAAAAAAGGATTTTATACTTTAGCAAGAATAATTTCTAAGAGAGCTAGAAGGCTTACAGGGATTGAAATACATCCAGGTGCAAAAATTGGGAGAGGATTATTTATAGATCATGGAATGGGAGTTGTAATAGGAGAAACTGCTGAAGTAGGAAATGACGTTACTATGTTTCATGGGGTAACTTTAGGAGGAACAAAATTTGATCCAGTAAAAAGACATCCTACTGTAGAAGATAATGTAATTATAGGTGCAGGAGCAAAAATTTTAGGTGCAATTACAATCGGAGCAGGATCAAAAATTGCAGCGAATGTCGTTATAAAAAAAGATGTTCCGAAAAATGCAATAGTTTATGAACATAGACCTATAGTAAAAGAACAGTAATATTAAAAAATAGCTAAAAAAATTTAAGAAATGTCTAATAAAGATATAACTACTTATCATAAAAATTTTTATTAGTTTTGAAATTCTCTTTATAAAATATTTTTCAAAATCTAATAAATTTTGTAGAGCAACTCATATAAAATCTATTTCTTTTAAATTATGATTTTTGAGTTGCTCTTTTGTATTTTATAATTTTTTAAAATAACAATAGCAACAATTTAGTAATAACAAAATATTATTTAATATTTTACATTTTGTTGCGAAATTTTTTGAAAATTGATACAATATATATAAATTTGAAAATGGAGTGTGAAAAAGTGTTTAACCATAGAGTAATAGAAAAAAAATGGCAAGATTATTGGGAAAAGAATAAAACTTTTAAAATGGATGATAACCAAGATAAGCCTAAGTTTTATGCACTAGATATGTTCCCTTATCCGTCAGGAGCTGGACTTCACGTTGGACATCCTGAAGGATACACTGCTACTGATATATTAAGTAGATATAAGAGAGCTAAAGGATATAATGTTTTGCATCCAATGGGTTGGGATGCTTTCGGTTTACCAGCAGAACAATATGCCTTAGATACGGGTAATGATCCTCGAGAATTTACACAAAAAAATATTGATGTTTTCCGTCGTCAAATAAAAGAGTTAGGATTTTCTTATGATTGGGATAGAGAAGTAGATACTACTGATCCAAATTATTATAAGTGGACGCAGTGGATTTTTATTCAACTTTATAACAAAGGATTGGCTTATGTTGATGAAGTTCCTGTTAATTGGTGTCCTGCGTTAGGTACAGTTCTTGCGAACGAAGAAGTTAT
>CAMBPW010000099.1 GCA_945869755.1 uncultured Gemella sp. | reverse complement strand
AAAAAGAACGAGATTATTCTCGTTCTTTTTTATTGATAAAAAGAAATTATTTTATATAAATTATAATCAAAATATAATTATTAATTAAAAATAAATTTCAATTAAAACCTTTACTTAGCTAATATTATAAATTATAATATATGTAGTATAGTTTTTTTGGAGGGAATTTGATGAATATTAATTTAGTTTACGCAAGTTTAACTGGTAATACAGAAGCTCTTAGTGAACAAATAGTTGAAAAATTTAAAGAAGAGAAAAATATTGATATACAAATTCACTTAGTTGATGATTTGGAAGATTATAGTATTTTAGAACAATCTGATGCGTTTATTATTGCTATATATACTTATGGAGATGGAGATTTACCAGAAGAAATTGAAGAACTGTTTAATGAAATTCCAAATATGGATTTAGATGGGAAAATTTTTGGAGTTATCGGAACAGGTGATACTATTTACGAAGAATTTTGCGTGTGCGTTGATCAATTTGATGAGCAAATTAGGAAAACAGGAGCAATAAATCCTACTTCTAATTTAAAAATAGAGATTGAAGCTGATTGTGATGAAGATTTTGCAAATATAGATAAATTTATAGAAGACTTCTCAAATGCACTATAATTTTTACTGTATTTAACGTATTAATAAATTATTTTTTAATTTTAATATGTTAAATGCAGTATTTTTATGTAAATTGTTATGTAATTATTTTTTTATGTGATATTATATATTGATAAGAAAATTTTTTTAAAATACAAAATTTTGGTGAAAGCATAATTTTGAAAATTTTTATGGAGGAATTATGACTAATTTTTTTAAAGAATATGATGTTATTGTAATAGGTGCTGGTCATGCTGGTATCGAAGCGGGGCTTGCAGCAAGCAGAAAAGGTGTTAAAACTTTAATTGTTACAATAAATTTAGATACTATTGGATTTATGCCTTGTAATCCTAGTGTTGGAGGGCCAGCTAAAGGTATTGTTGTTCGTGAAATTGATGCTCTAGGTGGGGCTATGGGGAAAATTGCAGATAAAACTAATATTCAAACTAGAATGTTGAATACTGCGAAAGGTCCTGCAGTTCGTGCGTTGCGTATGCAATCTGATAAAATAAAATATCAATTTGCTATGAAACAACTTTTAGAAGAAACCGAGAATTTAGATATTGAGCAAGCGATGATTAAGGAATTAATTATTGAAGATAATAAAGTTATCGGTGTTAAAACTATGCTCGGAACTAATTATAAAGCTAAGACTGTAGTAATTACTACGGGAACATATTTGCGTGGAGAAATTGTTATTGGAGATATAAAATATTCTTCTGGTCCAAATCATCAAATGCCATCAATAGATTTAGCTAAGCAACTAGAAGATTTAGGATTTGATTTAGTTAGATTTAAAACTGGAACTCCTCCCCGTGTTAATGCAGATACTGTTGATTTTTCAAAAACTGAAATTCAACCAGGTGATGATAAAGAATATGCATTCAGTTATGAAACTACAGAATTTATAAAAGATCAAATACCGTGTTGGCTTACTTATACAAATAAAAATACTCACGAGATTATTGATAAAAATTTAGGTCGTTCTGCGATGTATTCGGGTGTTATAAAAGGAACAGGACCGAGATATTGTCCGAGTATTGAAGATAAATATGTTCGTTTTAGCGATAAAGAGAGACATCAATTGTTTTTAGAGCCTGAAGGTAGAGATACAAAAGAAATTTATGTTCAAGGCTTGTCTACATCACTACCAGATGATGTTCAACGTGATATTGTTCGTTCTATTGCAGGATTAGAAAATGCAGTAATAATGAGAAACGGATATGCAATTGAATACGATGCGATAAATCCTACAACTTTATGGCCGACTTTAGAAACTAAATTAATTGAAGGTTTATTTACGGCTGGACAATTAAATGGAACGAGTGGTTATGAAGAAGCCGCAGGTCAAGGTATAATAGCAGGAATAAATGCTGCGTGTAAAGTTTTAGGAGAAGAACCTTTGATACTTGGACGTGATGAAGCATATATAGGTGTTTTAATAGATGATTTAGTAACTAAAGGAACTAATGAACCGTATAGATTATTAACATCAAGAGCAGAACATAGATTGCTTTTAAGACATGATAATGCAGATATGCGACTTTCAGATATAGCATATAAATATAATTTAATTTCAGAAGAGCGTTACAATAAATTTTGTGAAAAGCGTAATTTAGTAATTAACGAAATTGAAAGATTAAAGACTTTTAGAATAACTCCAACTAAAGAAGTTTTAGAAAAAATGGAAAAATTGAATACTGCTGAACTTCGTGATGGAATATTAGCTCTTGAATTGTTAAGGCGACCAGAATTAAACTATGAAAATATAATGGATTTGGCGAATCAAGAAATAACATTACCTAAAGAAGTTATTGAGCAAGTTGAAATAGAAATAAAATATGAAGGATATATAAAAAAATCTCTCCAACAAGTTGAAAGATTAAGAAAAATGGAAGAGAAAAAAATTCCTTTAGATTTAGACTGGGACGAAGTTCCTAGTTTAGCGATAGAAGCACGAGAAAAATTAAAAAAAGTTAGACCTTTAACAGTAGGTCAAGCTTCTAGAATTTCAGGAGTAAATCCAGCAGATATTTCTATTTTATTAGTATATTTAGAACAAAGAAAAATAAGGTAATATTATGAATAAAGAACAGTTTTATACTCAGTTACAAGAAAATGGAATAAATTTAACAGGGTTTCAAAAAAAGCAATTTGCAAAATATTTTAAATTAGTAGTTTATTGGAACGAGAGAATAAACTTAACAGCAATTACGGAAGAAGATGAATTTTATACAAAACATTTTTATGATTCTATATCTACATCATTTTATTTTGATTTTAACGAAATAAAAACTATTTGTGATGTAGGAAGTGGAGCAGGTTTTCCGTCAATTCCATTAAAAATAGTTTATCCACATTTAGAAGTTACAATTATTGATTCGTTAAATAAAAGGATTAAATTTTTAAATCTATTAGCCGAAGAACTAGAACTTGAAAATTGTAATTTCATTCACAGCAGAGCAGAAGATGTAGGTCAAAACAAAATATATAGAGAAAGTTTTGATGTTGTAACAGCTAGAGCTGTGGCAAGATTAAATATACTTTCAGAATTATGTTTACCTTTAGTTAAAAAAGGTGGTTACTTTTTAAGTTTAAAATCTCAAAAATCTGATGAAGAAAAATTAGAAGCAAATAAAGCAATAACAATATTAGGAGCAAAATTAGAAAATGATAATTTATTTTATATTGAAGGTGAAGAACGACATATTCTAAAAATAAAAAAGACAAAAGAAACTCCTAATAAATACCCTAGAAAAGCAGGAATGCCAAATAAAAGTCCTATATTATAAAATTAATAAATGGAGAAATAAATATGAAATTTAAGTTAAAAAATACTTCTTTAATATATATAATTCCGTTAGTAATAATTTTAGAAATAATAAATAAATATTTTGTAGACAGTTATATTTTAAATACAATTACAAATATACTAATAGTTGTAATGATAATTTTATACATAGTTTATTTAGTGAAGTTAAAAAATAAAAATTAGGTAAATGGAAAAGTACTGATTACTTA